>JAQGIA010000610.1 GCA_028291445.1 Belnapia sp. | reverse complement strand
CGCGTCCGCCCCGAATGGGTCGACCACTACGGCCACATGAACATGGGCTTCTACCTGGTCGTCTTCGACATGGCGACCGACCAGCTCTGGCCCCGCCTCGGCCTTGGCCCCGGCCTGCATGCCCGTGGCTTCGGCACCTTCGCCGCCGAGACCTGGGTGAATTACGTCCGCGAGGTGCGCGAGGGCATGCCGCTCGCCTGCACCAACCAGGTGCTCGCCTTCGATGCCAAGCGGCTGATCTGCCTGCACCGGATGTACCACGCGACCGAAGGCTGGCTCGCCGCCGAGAACGAGGTGCTCTATCTCTGCATGGACCTCGCGGTGCGCAAGGTCGGGCTCTGGCCGGCGGATATCCTGGCGGGGTTCGATGCCGCCCGCAGCGGCGACGGGCCGCTCCGCCTGTCGCTCCAGCGCCGCCAGCCCCTATCTGGCTAGCGCGCCGGATCGGCTATCCGGCTAGCGCGGCCGGGTCGGCCTGCCTCCCTGGGTCAGACCGCGCCGATCCGCTGCCGCAGCGCCACCACATCCGCCCGGCGCGGATGCGCGGTGCCCGGCCGCATCACCGCCGCCGCCCCCGCCGCCGTGCCCCAGGCGAAGGCCTCCCGCGGCGGCTCGCCGCGTGCCAGCGCCAGCACCATGGCGGCGAGGAAACTGTCGCCCGCACCCACCGCGCCGAGCGCCGGCACCTCCAGCGCCGGCAGCCGCAGCACGCCGCCCGGCTCCGCCAGCAGCGCCCCCTCATGACCGAGGGTCACCGCCACCAGCCCGACCCGGCCTTCCCGCACCAGGGCCAGCGCCGCCGCGCCGAGCGCCGCGTCATCCGCCGATGCCACCCCGGCCAGCGCGGCGAATTCCCCCCGGCTCGGCTTGATCAGCGCGAGGCCTGCGCCCATCGCCGCCCGCAGCGGCGCCCCCGAGGTATCCAGCACGAAGCGCTGCCCGCGCCGCGCCGCGATCGCCGCCGCCCGGGCATAGAAATCCTCCGGCACCCCCGGCGGCAGGCTGCCGCTGGCGACCACCCAATCCGCCTCGGCGGTCTCCAGCGCCGCCAGCGCCGCCTGCCATTCCGGCTCGGCCAGGCTCGGGCCCTGCGGCACGAAGCGGTATTCCTGGCCGGCCGCCAGATCATGCACCGTATGGCTCATCCGCGTCCGCCCGCGGATCGCGATCGCCTGGTGCGGCACCCCGCCCTCGGCCAGCAATTCCACCAGCAGATGCCCGGTGACGCCACCCGCGAGCACCAGCGCCAACGTCTCCCCGCCCAGCTCGTGCAGCACGCGGGACACGTTCACCCCGCCGCCGCCGGGATCGAAGCTTTCATTGGTCGTGCGGACCTTGCGCACCGGCTGCACCGCCGGCGCATCGGCGGCGATATCCACGGTCGGGTTCAGGGTCAGCGTCAGGATACGAGGGGCCATGGGCTGCATCCTAAGCCCATCCCGGCCCACCCGGCTCAATCGATCCGCAGGTTCATCTTTTGCAGCACCGGCGCCCAGCGCACCGCCTCCTTCGCCAGGAAGCCGGCGAATTCCTCAGGCCCGGTCCCCAGCGCGAATTGCCCCTCGGCGAGCAGCCGGTCGCGCAGCGCCGGCTCCCGCAGGGCCTGGCCCGCCGCCTGGGCCAGCCGCTCCAGCGCCGGGCGCGGGGTGCGGGCCGGTGCCACCAGGCCGAAATAGGTCTGCGCCACCGCTTCCGGCACCGTCTCGGCGAAGGTCGGGATCTCCGGCATGAAGGGCATCCGCCGATCCCCGGTCCAGCCGATGATCCGCCCCTGGCCGTTGCGATGCGGCCCGATCGCCGAGGCGCCGCCCACCACCAGCAGGTCGAGCGTCCCCGCCAGGAAGTCGTTCAGCTGCTGCGCATCGCCGCGATAGGTCACGTCCTGCATGCGGATGCCGAGGCTGTCGGCCACCATCACCGCGGCGATGTTGTTGAAGCTCGATGGCCCGTTGGTCCCGTAGTTCAACTTGCCCGGCTGCGCCTTCGCCAAGGCCACGAATTCCGGGATGGTCTGCGGCAGCCGGTTCTGCAGCACGAAGGCGAAGGGCAAGATGCTGAGCAGCGAGATCGGCGCGAAATCCTCGACCTTGTAGGGCAGGTTGCGCATCAGCAGCGGGTTCAGCGTCAGGGTCGTGCCGGAATTCACCAGCAGGGTCAGCCCGTCCGGTGCCGCCCGCGCGACATAATCGGCGCCGACCACCGTCGCGCCGCCCGGCCGGTTCTCCACCTGCACCGGCTGGCCGAGCATCCGCGCCATGCCCTCGGCCAGCAGCCTTCCCATGACATCGGTCGAGCCGCCGGGCGGGAAGGGCACCACCAGGGTGATGGGGCGGCCTTGGGCATAGGCCGGGGCCGCCAGAACTGAGGCCGCCAGAACCGGAGCCGCCAGAACCGGGGCCGCCAGGGTCAGCGCACCGAGGCCGAGCAGGGGCCGCCGGCCGGTCTTGGTCTGCAACATGTTTCACTCCCGAGGCTTTCGGCGAGATTCTTTCGCCAAGATTCTTTCGCCG
>JAQGIA010000592.1 GCA_028291445.1 Belnapia sp. | reverse complement strand
GTCGGCATCGTGCTGGCGCCGGCGCTGGGGCCGACCATCGGCGGGCTGATGGTGGATAATTACGGCTGGCGCAGCGTTTTTTTCCTGGCGGTGCCGTTTTCCATCCTCGGGCTGGCGATGGGGTTGGTGACCATGCCGGACCGCGCCGGGGAGGGGCCGCGGCGGCGCTTCGACGGGATCGGCTTCGGGTTGCTGATCCTGGCGCTGGCGGCGCTGCTCACGGGGCTCTCCAGCGGGCAGAAGGAAGGTTGGGGCGCCCGCCGGGTGGATGTGGAGCTTGGCATCGCGGTGCTGGCCGCGCTCGGCTTCCTGCTGTGGGAATGGCGCTGCTCAGCGCCGCTGCTCAACCCGCGCATCTTCCTGCACCGCGGCTTCGCCGGGGCCTTCGCTGTGGCGGTGGTCTATGGCGCCTGCATCTTCGGCACGACCTACCTGCTGCCTTTGTTCGTCCAGACCGTGCAGGGCTATACCGCGACCCGGGCGGGGCTGGTGCTGATGCCGGCCGGGCTTATCTTGATGGTGATCTTTCCCATCGCCGGGCGGCTGGCCGACCGGGTGCCGGTCTGGCAGCCGATCGCCGCCGGGCTGCTGCTGTTCGCCACCTCCTGCTGGCTGCTGCGGGGGGTGCATACGGATACGCCCTTCTGGACCCTGGCGTTGTGGATCCTGGTCGGCCGGGTCGGGCTGGGGCTGGCGATGCCCAGCATGAACGCCGGGGCGCTGCGGGCGCTGCCGCCGCGCTTCCTCGGCCAGGGGGCGGGGGGGATCAATTTCGCCCGGCAGTTCGGCGGGGCGATCGGGGTGAACCTGCTGTCGATCCTGCTGGAGCAGCATACCGAACTGCATGCCCAGATGCTGACCGCGACCCAGGATGGCGGCGGCGCCGGCACGCTCGACTACCTGCGGCTGATCCAGGCGATGCTGGCCGAGGAGGGCGTGCCGGCGACGGAATTGCTGGCCGGAGCCTATGAGTATCTCGGCCGGTTGGTGCAGGCCCAGGCGGCGATGCTGGCCTTCCGCGACAGCTTCCTGGCGGTCGCGCTGGCCTGCCTGGTGGCGGTGCTGCCGACGCTGGCGATGCGCCGGGGCAAGCAGGCGGGGCCGGTTACGCCCTGACGCGGGCGTGGCCTTTCCTGCCGGCCTGGCCCTGGCCGGCAGCGATCGGCCGCTTGTCCTTCGGCAGGCGCTGCGGCATGCCCTCGGGCGGGGCTGCTGGCGGCGGGTCTGGCCGGGCCGGCGGCCAAGACCGACCCCGGGCCGCGGCGCGACATCACCATGCATACCCAGGGGGCATATGGTCGAGGTGCGGCGGCTGCCGTTGAACCTGAATTCGAGGCCTCGGCACCGCTGCGGCAGGCCTTGGGCGGCCTATGCCCGGCACCTGTCGGGCTGGGAGATCGAGCCGACGCTCGACGCCTGAGCTATTCCACCCGCAGCGCCGCCCCGGCGGCGAGCGGCGCCAGGGGCAGCGCGGCGGCGAGCAGCGCACCCAGCAGCAGCAGATAGGGCTGCGGGGAAAGGCCGGCGGCCGCGGCCTCGATCCCGGCGGCACCGAAGATCACCGCCGGAATGGCCAGCGGCAGCACCAGCAGCGGCAGCAGCACGCCGCCGCGCCGCGCCCCGAGCGTCAGTGCCGCCCCGGCGGTGCCGAGCAGCGAGAGGAAGCCGGTGGCAAGCCCCAGCGCCGCCATGGCGGCAGGCCAGGCCGCGGGCGGCAGGTTCAGCATGGCGCCGGCGATGGGCGTCGCCAGCAACAGCGGCAGGCCGGTGGTCAGCCAATGGGCCGTGGCCTTGGCGAGCGCCACCGCGGCGGGACCGATGCCGGAGAGCAGGAGCTGGTCCAGCGTGCCATCCTCGGCATCGGCGCCGAACAGCCGGTCCAGCGGCAGCAGCGCGGCCAGCAGGGCGGCGGCCAGCAGGGCCCCGGGGGCGAGGCGGGCCAGGGCTTCCGGCGCCGGGCCGATGCCGAAGGGAAACAGCGTCGCGACCAGGACGAAGAACATCACCGCCGCCAGCGTATCCGCCGGATGGCGCATCGCCAGCCGCAGCTCGTGCCCCAGCAGGGCCAGCCAGGCGGTCACAGCCGCAGCTCCCGCGCGCCGGGCAGCGGCAGGGGCAGGTGGGTGGCGGCGAGCACCATGCCGCCGGCGGCGCGGTGCCGCGCCAGCAGGCTGCCCAACCGCTCCACCGAGGCGGCGTCCAGCCCCACCGTCGGCTCGTCCAGCAGCCAGAGCGCGGCCGGGGCGAGGGCCAGCCGGGCCAGGGCCAGCCGGCGCTTCTGGCCGGAGGACAGCACCCGGGCCGGCAGCTCGGCCAGCGGGGCCAGGTCCAGCGCCGCCAGTGCGGCATCGGTATCGCCGCCCCCCGCCTTGCTGCTCCAGAGCCGGGCGAAAAAAGCCAGGTTCTCCCGCACGGTCAGCGCCGGCTTCAGCGCATCCTGGTGCGAAAGGTAGCGCAGCCGCCCGGCATGGGCGGCGCGGTCGGCGAGGGCATCGACGCCATCCCAGAGCAACTGGCCCTCGGCCGGGGCGAGCAGCCCGGCCAGCAGCCGCAGCAAGGTCGACTTGCCGGCGCCATTGGCGCCGACCAGCAGCAGCGCATCGCTCGCCGCCAATCCGAAGGACAGTCCGGCGAAGATCGCCCGCTCCCCGCGGAAGCAGGCCAGATCCAAGGCTTCGAGTACGGCCAGTTGCGAACCTCTCTCATCTGGCCTTGACAAAGCCGCAGACCATGGACCGGCCCGCGACAGCGTGGTTAAAACCGGCCTCTCCGCATCGCACCATAGCCGATGCCGACACCGGAAAAAGGGCCCCCGGACCATGCGCATGATCGGGCAGGACAGCCTAAAGACCCGCCGCACCCTCGCGGTCGACGGCAAGACCTACCACTACTTCAGCCTGCCCGAGGCGGCCAAGAGCATCGGCGACGTGACGCGCCTGCCGTACAGCCTCAAGGTGCTGCTGGAGAACGTCCTGCGCTACGAGGACGGCCGCAGCTATACCGTCGAGGACGCCAAGGCGATCGCCGGCTGGCTGCCGGCCGGGCATTCCGAGAAGGAAGTGCCCTTCCGCCCGGCGCGCATCCTGCTGCAGGACTTTACGGGCGTTCCCGCGGTGGTCGATCTGGCCGCCATGCGGGATGGCATCATCGCCCTGGGCGGCGATCCGCGGAAAGTGAACCCGCTGCTGCCGGTCGACCTGGTGATCGACCATTCGGTGATGGTGGATTATTCCGGTAACGCCGCCGCGCTGCAGAAGAACGTGGATGTCGAATTCCAGCGCAACGGCGAGCGCTACGAGTTCCTCCGCTGGGGCCAGTCGGCTTTCGACAACTTCCGCGTCGTGCCGCCGGGCACCGGCATCTGCCATCAGGTGAACCTCGAATACCTGGCGCAGGTGGTCTGGACCGCCCAGGACATCGGCGACACCTTCGTCTATCCCGATAGCTGCTACGGCACCGACAGCCACACCACCATGGTGAACGGCCTGGGCGTGCTCGGCTGGGGCGTCGGCGGGATCGAGGCGGAGGCGGCCATGCTCGGCCAGGCAATCGCCATGCTCATCCCCGATGTCATCGGCTTCAAGCTGACCGGCAAGCTGCGCGAGGGCGTCACCGCCACCGATCTGGTGCTGACGGTGACCCAGATGCTGCGCAAGAAGGGCGTGGTCGGCAAGTTCGTGGAGTTCTACGGCTCGGGCCTCGACGATTTGGCGCTGGCGGACCGCGCGACCATCGGCAACATGGCCCCGGAATACGGCGCGACCTGCGGCTTCTTCCCGGTGGACGCCATGACCATCGGCTACCTCAAGCTGTCCGGCCGCGACGAGCACCGGATCAAGCTGGTCGAGGACTACTGCCGCGCCCAGGGCATGTGGCGTGATGCCACCACCCCGGACCCGGTCTTCACCGACACGCTGGAGCTGGACATGGCGACGGTCGAGCCCTCGCTCGCCGGGCCGAAGCGGCCGCAGGACCGGGTCGCGCTGTCCAATGCCGCGCCGGCTTTCGCCAAGGACCTCGCCGCCGGGACCATGGGCGTGCCGGGCGACAAGGCCAGCCTGCGGGTGCCGGTGGAGGGGGCGAATTACGACCTCGGCCATGGCGACGTGGTGATCGCCGCGATCACCTCCTGCACCAATACCTCGAACCCCTACGTCATGCTGGCCGCCGGCCTGGTGGCGCAGAAGGCGGTGGCCCGCGGCCTCACCGTGAAGCCCTGGGTGAAGACCTCGCTGGCGCCGGGCTCGCAGGTGGTGACGGAGTATCTGGACAAGTCCGGCCTGTCGAAGGACCTCGATGCGCTCGGCTTCCAGACCGTCGGCTACGGCTGCACGACCTGCATCGGCAACTCCGGGCCGTTGGAGGATGCGATCGTCGACGCGATCGAGGACAACAAGCTGGTCGCCGCCTCGGTGCTCTCGGGCAACCGCAATTTCGAGGGGCGCGTGCATGCCAATGTGCGGGCGAACTACCTCGCCAGCCCGCCGCTGGTGGTCGCCTATGCGCTGGCCGGCAGCATCACAATCGAC
>JAQGIA010000066.1 GCA_028291445.1 Belnapia sp. | reverse complement strand
GCGGTAGCCGCGCAGGATGGCCAGCCTCGCCTCCTCGATCCGCGCCAGCGAGACCCTGGTATCGGCCAGCCCGGCGATGGCCGGGGCAAGGGCGGCGGGGGACACCGCCTCGGCGCCGCTGATGCGGACCGTGCCGAGGGTGATCTCGGCGACCGAACCGGGGCCGGTCTGGGCGGCGATGGGCGGGCCTTCGAGCGAGGGCGAGAGGCGGGGCGGAACAACCGGGCGGTTCAGTTCGATCGGGTTGCGCTGAGAGGGCTCCAGCGTCGGGCGCGGGACCGGCGCCTGGGTTGGCGTTGGGGCCGGCGGGGGCGCCTGGGCCCGCACCGGACCGGCTCCGAGCACCGACAAGGCGGTCGCTGCACCGAAGGCAAGCCGGAACAGACGCATCGACAACCGCCCCCTCGTCAACGTGATGCATTCTACGTCAACATTGCGTCAGTTGTAACCCAAGCACCAAACAATCCATCGAAATGTCAACCACTGATGCAGATTTGTTTCTCAAAATGGGACTGGTCTTGATTTAAAATTATTATATTGGATATGGCCAATGATGTTGCGGGGCCGATCTTCCCCTAGGCGTCGCCCGGCACGACCGTGCATCCTGCAGCCTGCAACCAGGGGTGGCCCCGGCGCATGGCGGGATGGCAGGATGATGCGGACGAGCCCATCCGGACCGTCTTCCCCGGCGACCCGGCGCCCGGCCTGGAAGGCCTGCCGCGGGTCGATCTGGCCGAGGTCGAGGCCCTGGTGCCGACGCTGGTGGACCAGGCGATCCGTGGACCGCTGGTGCTGACGCGGCACGGCCAGGAAGCCTTCGTACTGCTGCCGCTCGATGCCTATCGCCGGCTCTGGGCTACGGCGCCGCGTCCGCCGGTGATCGATGCCGGATCCTATGAGGCGGGGTCCTATCGGACGGGTCCGGCCGAGGCGGCACCCGGGCGGGGTCCAGGCCGGCGCCGGTCGCGCAAGGCCAGGCCGATGCCAGAGGGCTAGGGCCAAAGGGCTAGGGGCCAGAGGGTTAGGAGCCAGAGGGGTGAAGCGACGGCTGGGCGCAGGCCCGGAATGCCACGCCGAGGCTTGACGCCGGCGGCGTCGTGGCGGAACCACCCGCCATGGCACCCCCCCTTTTGCTGCTCCAGGATATCCGCCTTCACATGGGCACCACCCCGCTGCTCTCGGGCGCCACCCTTTCGGTCGGGGCGGGCGAGCGGCTGGCGCTGGTCGGCCGCAACGGCTCGGGCAAGTCCACGCTGCTGCGGATCGCCGCCGGCACGGTCGAACCCGAGCGTGGCAGCCGCTTCCTGCAGCCCGGCGCGACGATGCGCAGCCTGCCGCAGGAACCCGACTTCGGCGATGCCGCCACCACCTGGGCCTATGTCGAGGCCGGGCTCGGGCCGAACGACGACCCCTACCGCGCCCATTGGCTGCTGGGCGAGCTGGGCCTGACCGGGGAGGAAAGCCCGGCGACGCTGTCGGGCGGCGAGGCGCGGCGCTGCGCCCTGGCCCGGGCGCTGGCGCCCAACCCCGATATCCTGCTGCTGGACGAGCCGACCAACCATCTGGACCTGCCGGCCATCGCCTGGCTGGAGAAGGAACTCGGCAATTTCCGCGGCGCGCTGGTGCTGATCAGCCATGACCGGCGCTTCCTGCAATCCCTCTCGCGCGCCATGGTCTGGCTGGATCGCGGCACCACCCGCCGGCTGGAGCAGGGGTTCTCCGGCTTCGAGACCTGGCGCGACCAGGTGCTGGAGGAGGAGGAGACCGCCCGGCACAAGCTCGACCGGCAGATCGTCCGGGAGGAGCATTGGATGCGCTACGGCGTCACCGCCCGGCGCAAGCGCAACATGCGCCGGGTCGGCGAGCTGGCCGATCTGCGCCAGCGCCGGCGCGAGGCGCTGCGCTCGGCCGGCACGGTGCGCATGGTGGCGAGCGAGGGCGATGGCTCCGGCACGCTGGTGGCGCAGATGGAGGATGTCACCAAGGCCTATGGCGACGCACCGCCGGTGGTGCGCGAATTCTCCACCCGGGTGCTGCGGCGCGACCGGGTCGGCATCATCGGCCCGAATGGTGCCGGCAAGACCACCCTGCTGAACCTGCTGACCGGCGGGTTGCAGCCGGATGCGGGGACCGTCCGGCTGGGCACCGGGCTCGCCATGGTGACGCTGGACCAGAGCCGCGAGAGCCTCGACCCGGCGATCAGCCTCGCCGAGGCGCTGACCGGGGACCGCTCGGACCAGGTGCATGTCGGCGGCCAGGCACGGCATGTGGTCGGCTACATGAAGGACTTCCTGTTCGTCGCCGACCAGGCGCGGACCGCGGTCGGCGTGCTCTCGGGCGGCGAGCGGGGCCGGCTGATGCTGGCCCGCGCCTTCGCCAAGCCGTCCAACCTGCTGGTGCTGGACGAGCCGACCAACGACCTCGACCTCGAGACGCTGGACCTGCTGGAGGAGCTGCTGGCGGATTACCAGGGCACCGTGCTGGTGGTCAGCCACGACCGCGACTTCATCGACCGGGTCTGCACCAGCGTGATCGTGGCGGAAGGCGATGGGCGCTGGCAGGAATATGCCGGCGGCTATTCCGACATGGTGGCGCAGCGCGGGCGCGGCGTGGAAGCGAAGGACGTGGAATCCAGGACTGGGGCCGAGCCCAAGGCAGCGGCGCCGCGCGCCAGCTCCCCGGTGGCCGGGACGGCGCCGGCGAAGCGCAAGCTGAACTTCAAGCAGCAGCATGCGCTGCAAAGCCTGCCCGGGCGGATGGAGGCCCTGCAGGGCGAGATCGCCACCATCCGCACCGCGCTGGCGGCACCGGGCCTCTACAGCCGGGACCGGGCGCGCTTCGAACGCTTCAACGCGGCGCTGGCGGCGAAGGAGGCGGAGTTGGCCAAGGCCGAGGAGGATTGGCTGGCGCTGGAGATGCTGCGGGAGGAAATGGAGGCGGGCTGAGCGCCGGCGATCGCGTTACCGGCGGGGGTCGGGATTTGCTATCATACCGGGATGAGTGCAGCGCTCGACCATCCGCCGCCCGCCACCCTGGCCGAATTCCTGGATTGGGAGCAGTTCCAGGAATGCCGCTACGAGTGGGATGGGGTGCAGCCGGTTGCCGTGGTCGGCGGCACCTTTGGCCACAGCGAATTGGCCTCCCGCTTCTATGACATCCTGCGGGCGCACCTGCGCGGCGGCCCCTGCACCGTGGTCCGCACCAATGTGAAGGTGATGACGCAGCATGGCACCCGCATCCACTATCCGGATGCCGTGGTCACCTGCACCCCGATGCGCGGCAGCGATACGGTAGTACCGGCGCCGGTCCTCATCCTGGAAGTTCTCTCCGAGACCACCGCCGCCATCGACCGTGGGACCAAGCGGGCGGAATACGGCGCCCTGCCCAGCCTCGCCCATTACGCCATGCTGGTGCAGGACGCGCCGATCGCGGTGATCTGCGACCGCGCCGGCAATTTCGAGGAGCGGCAGGAGCGGGAGGCGATCGACCTGCAGGAGCTCGGCCTGACCATCCCGCTCGCCGCCCTCTACCAGGGGCTGCTCGCCGGCTGAGCCTCAGCCCAGGGTCCAACGCCCCCGCTCGACGGTCGAGAAGAACTCCGCCACCGCACGGTTGAAGGCCGCCGGCTCCTCCAGGTTGATGGCATGGCCGGTGCGCGGGCATAGCCAGAGCCCGGCGTTCGGCAGCACCTTCTTCAGGAAGATATTGGTCTCGATGCAGGGCCAGTCCTCGTCGCC
>JAQGIA010000457.1 GCA_028291445.1 Belnapia sp. | reverse complement strand
CAATACTGCGGTCGAGCAGGCGGTGAAGGCGCGGGTCCTCGCGCTCTGCCAGCGCTTCCCGATCTACCAATAGGCGCCCACGGGAAAGGGCACGCAGCATGAAGTGCCCGTATTGCGGCAGCGAGGACACCCAGGTGAAGGACAGCCGCCCGGCGGAGGATGCCGCGGCGATCCGCCGGCGGCGGTCCTGCCCCGCCTGCGGCAGCCGCTTCACCACGTTCGAGCGGGTGCAGCTCCGCGAACTGACGGTGCTGAAGACCGATGGCCGCCGCGCTCCCTTCGATCGGGAGAAGCTGGCGCGTTCCATCCGCGTGGCGCTGCGCAAGCGGCCGATCGACGAGGACCGGGTCGAGCGCATCGTCAACGGCATCCAGCGCCGGCTGGAGATGGAGGCCGAGGCCGAGGTCACCTCCCGCCAGATCGGCGAGATCGTCATGGAGACGCTGAAGGAGGTGGACCAGGTGGCCTATGTCCGCTTCGCCAGCGTCTATCGCAATTTCCGCGAGGCGAAGGATTTCCGCGCTTTCCTGGGCGAGTTGGACGGCAAGTAGGCTAGACCCTGATATCCAGCAGCCGCGGCGAGGTCGGCGATTCCGGTGCTGCCGGCGGCGTCGGGGCGGCAACCTTGGCGGCTTCCCGGTCCTTCGCATCGTCCCGGTCGGCCGGACGGACGCTATGTGGGGAATTGGTGGCATAGGGGGCGGAGACGCTGGAGACGGAGCTCATGGCGGGGCCTTCGGCGGTGGTGTGATGCGGCCCTTTTGCCCGCCGACCATACGCCCCGAACCTTATGGTTCCCGGCGGAATGCACGGGTAAGCTGAGCTTTGGCTAGTTTCAGGTCAAGCGATAAATCTCAAAAATAGTTCTCGTAATGCTGGCATCGCCATTCGCTGGCGTTGACAGTCGCCAACCACCCCGGCACGTCGAAGGGGGCGCGGTGAGTTCATCGGGGCCTGGAAGGCCGCGCGATGGGCCGCATTTCTGGGGCGATGCGCCTCTGGGCGCAGTTCCGCCGCTCCCGCCGCTGCATGTCGTGCGACATCACGCACTTGGCAAAGGCCACGGAACCTGGCGCGAAGCCTCGATCGGTTGCCGCGGCCCCGTCGATGCGGCCAGGGAGCGGTCCGCCACCTTGGCAGCCTATTCCGGTCAGCACCCCGCCGCGCAGGCCTGGCCTCCATCTACTACGAACTGCACCGCGCCCCGCCAGGAGCAGGAGGGATGCGCCAGCCATCCATAGCTTCATGAAGGCTCATCAGTAGAATTTACGCCATCTGCAATGAGGCCAGCCGGATCATGCCGGCAATTCAATCCGATGTGCAGCGAAGCCCTGAGCGGTTCGGGGAGGGGCCGTGCCACCGTGCGGACCACGTTACGTCATCGCTGGTCCGCAGGCAAAGGAACTGGGCAAGTGGAATAAGGACATGGCAGCGACTGCGGACCTATCATAATATAAGATGATATTCATTCTGTGAGAAAAATTACCACAGATCTGTGTAATTCTCAGAAAATCCTTCTTGGTTCCGCAAGCCGCCCATTACGCTGCGCAGGATCAAGGGGAGGAAAACAATGCTCTCGGGTCATGGCAAGGTACCGACGGCCGACAAGACCGTCAGAACCGGCAATCTTCGCAGTAGCGACCCCAAGTTCAAGGTCGGTCGTTTCGGCCATATGTTTCCTGCATCCTTGCCGCGGCCGCCTGCGGTATCCGCCGAGGCGCTGGGGAAGCTGGCGGCGACGATGAAGGACACCCGGCCGGAGGCGGACGGCAACAACGCGAATATAACGTCGGGCTATACCTACTTCGGCCAATTCGTCGATCACGACATCACGCTCGACCTCAGCGCCCTGACCGAGCGGGACCGCGACCTGCTCGGCGAATCCAATTTCCGCACGCCGCAACTCGAACTCGACAATCTCTATGCGACCGGGCCAGGCGGCGATGCCTCGCCGCAGCTTTTCGACCGGCTGAACCCCGGCAAATTCCTGCTCGGCAGCACCGGCCCGGGCGGCGCCGGCGATCCGCATGTGAAATCCGGCCTGCCCTTCGATTTGCCGCGCAACACCCAGGGCATCGCCCTGATCGGCGATGCCCGCAACGACGAGAACCTGCTGGTTGCGCAGACCCATCTCGCCTTCCTGAAATTCCACAATGCCGTCTTCGAAAACGAAGGGGGGCGGGATTTCGACAAGACCCGCACGCTCGTCCGGTGGCACTACCAGTGGATCGTGCTGCATGACTTCCTGACCAAGCTGATCGACAACAACGATCTGCAGGACGTGCTGGCCAATGGCCGGCGCTTCTACTTGCCGGAAATCCAGAGCGACTATGCCGAAGCCTATATCCCGGTGGAATTCTCCGGTGCCGCCTATCGCCTCGGCCATTCCATGGTCCGCGAGGTCTATAGCCACAACCGGGCCTTCACCCCGGGCGCCACGCCGGCGACCTTCCAGCTCCTGTTCCATTTCACCGGCAAGTCGGGCGGCATCCTCGGTGCCGCGGCCAAGGGGCTGAACCAGGCGGCCGGGGCGGCGATGGCGGCGCAGCTCAAGCTCGGCCTGCCCTTCGTCTTCGAACAATTGCCCGGCGACTGGCCGATCGACTGGCACCGCTTCTACGACCTCGGCCAGCCGAAGGCGCCGCCGCCGGGCGCGACGCCGACGGACAACCGCTTCGTGCTGAACCATGCCCGGCTGTTCGACCCCTTCCTCATCCCCGCCCTGCATGAACTGCCGGGCGGCGGCGGGTCGCTGCCGCTGCGCAACCTGCAACGCGGCTATCGGCTGGAATTGCCCAGCGGCCAGGCGATCGCCCGGCACATGGGCGTCCGGGTGATGACCGAGGCGGAGGTCACCCAGGGCGCTGACGGCCAGGCGCTGCGGGAGATCGGCCTGCATGAGGCGACGCCGCTTTGGTATTATATCCTGAAGGAGGCGCAGATCCTCGGCGACAACGGCAACCGCCTCGGCCCGACCGGCGGCCGCATCCTGGCCGAGGTCTTCGTCGGCCTGTTGCAGACCGATCCGGAAGCCTTCCTGCACAAGGACCAAAACCCGGGTTGGACGCCGAGCCTGCCCGCGGCTTTCGCCGGGCAGTTCACCATGGCCGATCTGCTGCGCTACGTGGCCTCGAAGCAGCCCGGGTTCCTGAACCCGATCAACGAGGCCGAGAACATCCAACCCTGAGGCTGGGCATGGCGGCTGGGGAGCCTTGCAGGCTCCCCGGCTGCTGCGCCGAAGAAGGATCGGACGGGCGGGATCGCAACCCACCGCCCTTCGTCTCCGGGCTGCGAATATCGGGATTCAAGATACTGCATCGCTCCCGGTGTCTTGCCAGTATTTAGTGAAACTATATTTGTGGCAATCGGTAGTTCTTTAAATGACGTAGGCATTTCAGGTGATAGAACAACGACTTCTAATTATTTTGGAGAACGCTTCTACAGCGGCATCTACATCTTGTTTTGCACTCCATCGCGCGTGGGAGCCACCCAGATCCGCGGTGCAATTTTTGGTACTGTGAGCATCGGGACGATGACTGCGGTGCCTGAACCTTTGACGCTGGCGCTGTTCGGCAGCGGCCTGCTCGGGCTTGCCGCCGTGCGTCGCATAGGGGTGGTCACGGCTGAGAGAAAGTCGGCCACTGGAGCGGCGGCCTGATGCTGGTGCGGGGGGCGGCATGAACCCGGCCCGCGGCAGGCAACCTACCATGAGGGATCATGGGTGGGCCCTGGGAGGTGCGACATGAATACCAAGCACGCCAGGGCACAGAAGGAAGGTCAGGCGCATCATTGTTTGTCTCATCTTGAAATGAGAGCCTGCGCCAGAATCCGAATTCTGGGATTTATAATTGTTTGAAGTTATTGGGGAAGATGGTCGGACCGGCGGGATTCGAACCCACGACCCCTTGTCCCCCAGACAAGTGCGCTACCAGGCTGCGCCACGATCCGTTGCCGCGCGAGATAGCACCAAGGGGCGCCCCCGCCTAGCCCCCGCTTAGCCACTCCCTGGTGGGCCCCTTTGGTGGCGCCCCTTGCGCCCCGGCCCGGCAGGAATGAGTATCACCGCAGCGGGAGAGAACAGCAGCGCCGGCCGAGCCGATCCGAGGAGGATTGCTTGCGCCCCGACCCAAGCCCGCACCCATCTATCCGGCCGCGACCCATCCCGCCCGGTCGCCGCTGATGCCCGACAGCATCGCCGCCACCGACCCCGCTCGCCTGGGCCTGGCCGAGGCCAGCGCGCTGATCGCCCGCCGCGCCCTCTCGCCGGTCGAGCTGACCGCCGCCGTGCTCCGCCGCATCGAGGCGCTGGACGGCGCCCTGCATGCGCATGTGACCCTGCTGGCGGATGCCGCCATGGCCGCCGCCCGCACCGCCGAGGCCGAGATCATGGCCGGCGGCCCGCGCACTCCGCTGCACGGCATTCCCTATGGGCTGAAGGACAACTACGACACCGCCGGCATCCCGACCACCGCCGCCTCCCGCGTCCGGCGCGGCCATGTGCCGCGGACCGATGCCACCCTGCATGCGCGCTTGCAGGCGGCGGGCGGCATCCTCATCGGCAAGCACAATACCTGGGAATACGGCACCGGCACCGGCGAGCTGCAGGAAGACCTGTTCCTGCCGCCGCCGAACAATGCCTGGAATCCGGCCTATTACACCGCCGGCTCCTCCAATGGCACGGGGGTGGCGGTCGCCGCCGGCTTCTGCGCCCTCGGCCTCGGCTCGGATACCGGCGGCTCGGTCCGGCTGCCGGCGGCGGTGCATGGGCTGCATGGGCTGAAGCCGACCTACGGGCGGCTCAGCCGGGCCGGGATCCTGCCCAATGCCTATACGCTGGATGTCGCCGGGCCGCTGACCCGCCGGGCGCGCGATGCGGCGATGGCGATGAACATCCTGGCCGGCCACGACCCGGCCGACCCGACCAGCCTCGGCCTGCCGGTGCCGGATTTCACCGCCCGCATCGGCGACGGGGTGAAGGGCCTCACCATCGGCCTGCTGCGGCGCTTCCACGAGCGCGACTTCCCGGCCGACCCGGTGGTGGTCGCCGCCTTCGAGACCGCTGCCGCGGTGCTGCGCGGCCTCGGCGCCAGGCTGGTGGAGGTGGATGTGCCCTTCACCGTGCAGCAGTACCGCGACTGCATGCGGCCGATCTCCTCGGCCGAGGCGCTGTCGATCCATGGCCCCGATATCCGCGCCCATTGGCCGCTGATGGGCCGCGCCCTGCAGGGCAAGTTCCTCGGCGCCATGGCCATCTCCGGGGCGGAGTACGTCACCGCCCAGCGCTGGCGCCGGCAAATGGCCGAGGCGACCGATGCCGCCATCCGCCTCTGCGACGCGGTGCTGATGCCCTGCGCCATGACCCGGGTCCCGGCCTGGGCCGAGGGCGAGGCGCGCTTCCAGGACTACATGATGGCCAGCGCCACCTGCGTGCTGAACGTCAGCGGCCACCCCGCGGCCTCGGTCTGCGCCGGCTTCGACCCGGCCGGGCTGCCGCTGTCGCTGCAGATCGTGGCGCGCCATGCGGATGAAGCGACCCTGCTGCGGGTCGCCCATGCCTTCGAGGAGGCGACCGGCCATTGGCGCCGCTTGCCGGTGGGCGAACCGGCCGGCGGAAAGGAGCAAGACGCATGACCGAAGCGGAAGCCTGGAGCTGCCTGCTGAAGGCGGGAATCGAGACGCCGGACCCGGCGCTGGTCACCCGGTTGATCGCCGCCGCGACTCGCATGCGGGCCGGGCTGGCGCAGCAGCCGCGCGACCTGCCGCCGGGGCTGGAGCCGGCCGCGGCCTTTTCGGTGCCGCCGCCATGAGGCGCCGCCGGCTATCGGGCGCCGCAATAGGCACCGCGTTGGGCGCCGCGCTGTCCCTCGGCATCGCCACGGGCCAGGCCGGCCCGGCCGCGGCCGAGACGGTGCTGCGGGTGGCGATGACGCTCTCCGACATCCCCGCCATCTCCGGCCAGCCGGACCAGGGCGGGGAGGGGTGGCGCTTCGCCGGCGTCACCCTCTACGACAGCCTGGTCGGCTGGGACCTGTCGCAGGCCGATCGCGCCTCCCGCCTTATCCCCGGCCTGGCGCTGTCCTGGGAAGCCGATCCGGCCGATCGGCGGCGCTGGGTCTTCAAGCTGCGTCCCCGCGTGCAATTCCACGACGGCGCGGCCTTCGATGCCGCCGCCGTCGCCTGGAACATGGCCAAGCTGATGGACCCGGCCGCGCCGCAATACGATGCGCGGCAGGCGGCGCAGACCTATGGGCGGATGAACGGGCTGGCCGGCGTCGAGGTGCTCGACCCGCTGACCGTCGCCATCGTCACCAAGACCCCTGATGCGCTGGTGCCCTGGTACTTCGCCCGGATCTTCTTCTCCTCGCCGGCCCAATGGGAGAAGCTGGGGCGCAGCTGGGAGGCCTTTTCGCGCAGTCCGTCCGGCACCGGTCCCTGGCGCTTCGACCGCCTGATGCCCCGCCAGCGGCTGGAGCTGGTGAAGAACCCCGGCTACTGGGACCAGGCCCGGGTGCCGCAGACCGATAGGCTGGTGCTGCTGCCCATCCCGGACGCCAATACCCGAGTCGCCGCGCTGCTCTCGAACCAGGTCGACTGGATCGAGGCCCCACCCCCCGACGCCGCGCCAAAGCTGCGCCAGGCCGGGCTGCAGATCGTGGTGAACAGCTACCAGCATACCTGGCCCTGGATGCTCAGCCGGGTGGATGGCTCGCCCTTCAACGATCTCCGGCTACGGCGGGCGGTGAACCTGGCGATCGACCGGGAGGGCATCGCCGGGCTGCTCGGCGGCTTCGGCATTCCGGCGGTGGGGCAGGTGCCGCCCGACCATCCCTGGTTCGGCACGCCTGGCTGGCGGGTGACCTATGACCCAGCCGAGGCGAAGCGGCTGCTGGCCGAGGCTGGCTATGGCCCGCGCAACCCGCTGCGGATGCGCGTCACCATCAGCCCTTCCGGCTCCGGCCAGATGCAGCCGCAGATCATGAACGAGGCGATGCAGGAGATGCTGCGGGCGGTCGGCGTCGAGGTCAGCTTCGAGGTGATCGACTGGTCCACCATGACCCAGCGCCGCAGCCTGGGGGCGCAGTCGCCGGAGCAGGCGGGCATCCATGGGCTGAACAATTCCTGGTCCTGGGTGGACCCGGATTTCGGCTTCGTCAGCGTGCTGGCCAGCGACAAGATCGCCCCCCGCGGCAACAACTGGGGCAATGTCCGGGTGCCGGAATTCGACCGGCTGGCCAATGCCATCCGGGCCGAATTCGACCCGGTGCGGCAGGACGCGCTGCTGGCTGAGCTGCATGCCCGCATGGTGGAGGACGCCACCTGGCTCTGGGTGGTGCATGACATGAACCCACGGGCGATGTCGGCGCGGGTGAAGGGCTTCGTCCAGGCGCGGAACTGGATCCAGGACCTGACCACGGTGCGGATGGAGTAGGCCGGCGTTGGCTACCGCGCTAGCTACTGGCCCACCAGCTACCGCCCCACCAGCTACCGGCCCGCCAGCGCGTGCATCTCCTCGGCCAGATCCTCGAGGTCGTCGAGGATGGCCCGCAGCGTGTCCGGGCCTGCTTCCACCGGCTCGGGCATCGGCAGCTCGGCATCGGCCAGCCCACCCTCCCGCAGCAGGCGCTGCACGCCCTTGATGGTATAGCCCTGGGTATAAAGCAGGTCGGAGATGCGGCGCAGCAGGCCGATATCCTCCGGCCGGTAGTAGCGCCGGCCGCCGCCGCGCTTCAACGGCTTGAGCTGGGGGAATTTGGTTTCCCAGAAGCGCAGCACATGCTGCGGGATATGCAGGTCGTCGGCGACCTCGCTGATGGTGCGGAAGGCGGTGGGGGCCTTGCGGGGGCGGGCCGGGATGGCGCCGCTCATGCGGCATCGTCTCCATCGGGCAGGGCCTGGCCGTTGATACGGGCCTTCAGCACCTGGGATGGCCGGAAGGACAGCACCTTGCGCGGCAGGATCGGCACCTCGACCCCGGTCTTCGGGTTACGGCCGACACGCTGGCCCTTATGCCGCACCATGAAGGTCCCGAAGGCGGAAATCTTCACCGCCTCGCCCGCCGCCAGGGCGCCGGAGACCCGTTCCAGCACGGATTCGAGCAAGGCCGCCGATTCATTTCGCGACAGCCCAACCTGGCTGTAGATCGCCTCGGCCAGGTTCGCGCGCGTGAGCGTATTCATCCGGCAACTGGTTCCTGCAAGCCATTCTGACCGTTAGGAAACCCGTATCGACCACTAGCGTCAACTGCGGCGAGACGAAACTGCCACACCGTGTCCGGAATGTCGCAGTTCAGAAGCGGACGAGCGCGGCGCCCCAGGTCAGCCCGCCGCCGATGGCTTCCAGCGCCACCAGGTCGCCGCGCTCGATCAGCCCGTGCCCGGCCGCCTCGGCCAGGGCCAGCGGGATGGAGGCGGCGGAGGTATTGGCGTGGCGATCGACCGTCACCACCACCCGCTCGCGCGGCAGGTTCAGCTTCCGGCCCATGGCCTCGATGATGCGGAGATTGGCTTGGTGCGGCACCAGCCAGCGGATATCGGCATGGGTCAGGCCATTGGCCGCCAGGGCCTCGTCGACCACCGCGGCCAGCTTGGAAACGGCGTGGCGGAAGACCTCCTTGCCGGCCATCCGGAGCAGCCCGGTGCCGCCGGTCGAACCCACGCCACCATCGACCAGCAGGATGTCGCCGTGCCGCCCATCGGCATGCAGATGGGTCGAGAGGATGCCCCGATCCGCCGCGGTGCCCTCGCCCTGGCCGGCGGTGACCACCACCGCGCCGGCGCCGTCGCCGAACAGCACGCAGGTGCCGCGGTCGGTCCAGTCGAGGATGCGGGAGAAGACCTCGGTGCCGATCACCAGGACGCAGCGGGCCTGGCCGGTGCGGATCAACGCATCGGCCATGCTGAGCGCATAGACGAAGCCGGTGCAGGCGGCCGCAATGTCGAAGGCGAAGCCTTGGGTGATGCCGAGCTGCTGCTGGATGCGCACGGCTGTGGCGGGGAAGGCGCTGTCCGGCGTGGCGGTGGCGACGATGATGGCATCGACCGAGGCGGCCTCGATCCCGGCCCGCTCCAATGCCTGGCGCGCCGCGGCGCTGCCCATGGCGGAAGCGGTCTCGCCCGGGGCGGCGATATGCCGCTGGCGGATGCCGGTCCGCTCGACGATCCACTCATCCGAGGTCTCGATGCCGAATTCGGCCGCCAGCGCCGCATTGGGCACGCAGCGTTCCGGCAGGTAGCCGCCGCAACCGGCGATCAGGCTTCGTATCATCGCCATGGCGCTTGCCTCAGGAGCATTGCAGGACTCGAATCGACCAAGGGCTGCCCGTGTCGGTGATCCGCTGCCGGCGCTTGCGGCACCTTGGCGTGACCTCCCACCTGCAGGCCCTCAGGGGGGAGCGGGTGCGGCGACCGGCTTGGCGAGCAGGGCCAGGCCCTCGCGGATCCGATCGTTGAAGCGGTGCGTCACCATGTCCATGGCGACATCGACCGCATGGGCGAAGCCGGTCGCATCGGTGCCGCCATGGCTTTTGACCACGACTCCGTTGAGGCCGAGCAGGATGGCGCCGTTGTAGCGCCGCGGGTCCATCCATTCACGCAGCCGGTCGAGCGCCGGCCGGGCGAGCAGATAGCCCATCCGGGCCGGGACGCTGCTGGTGAAGACCTGGCGCAGCAGGTCACGCATCAGCTTCAACGCACCCTCGCCGGTCTTCAGCGCGATATTACCGGTGAAGCCATCGGTCACCACCACGTCGACGGTGCCGGCGGCGATGTCGTGGCCTTCGATGAAGCCATGGAAATTGGCGCCGATATGGCATTCCCGCAGGATCTCGGCGGCGGCGCGCACCCGGTCGTCGCCCTTCAGCTCCTCGGAGCCGACGTTCAGCAGGCCGAAGGTCGGCGCGTTCAGGCCGAGCACGGCCCGGGCGAAGCTCTCGCCCATGATGGCGAATTCGACCAGGTTGCGGGCGTCGCATTGGATATTCGCGCCGAGGTCGAGCATGACCACGTCGCCCCGGGCCGAGGGCGCGATGGCGGCGAGCGCCGGCCGGTCGATCTCCGGCAGGGTCTTC
Organism: Belnapia sp.; assembly: GCA_028291445.1. Classification (GTDB taxonomy): domain Bacteria; phylum Pseudomonadota; class Alphaproteobacteria; order Acetobacterales; family Acetobacteraceae; genus Belnapia. The sequence continues at coordinate 9,772 of JAQGIA010000457.1, read as the reverse complement.
ACCACGATCTTGGCCAGGGCCATCAGCGCACCGGTATTGCCGGCCGAGACCACGCCGGCCGATTCGCCGCAGGCCACCGAGTCGATGGCGATCCGCATCGAGCTTTGCTTGCCTTGCCGCAGCGCCGCGGTCGGCTTCATCTCGGCGGAAATCACATCCCGCGCATGGCGGAGCATGCAGGCCTTGGCCGCGCGGGGGCGGCGGGCCAGCATGGCACCGATGCGGACCTCGTCGCCGACCAGCAGGAAGCGGGCCTGCGGATGACGTTCCGCGGCCAGTTCCATACCGTCCAGCACGATATCGGGTGCGTTGTCGCCACCCATGGCATCGATCGCCAGGGCAAAGCTTTCCGACATGGGCGGCTCAGTCCCGCTGGGGTGCCGGCCGCCTATCAGGAGCGGATAGCGGCCTTCAGCGCATCACCGGCAGGCACCACCTCCCGGCCATCGTAATGCCCGCAGGAGGAGCAGACATGATGCGGACGCTTCAATTCACCGCAATTCGGGCATTCCGCGTGGGCCATGCTGGTCAGGGCCTGATGGCTGCGACGCATGCCGGCACGGGAGGGCGAAACTTTTTTCTTCGGGACGGCCATGGCGCCGAGCCTTTCTTACAACACACGAGGCGGTTCAACGGGAGCGCGGGGCTGTAGCACCGCCCCCCCCCATACGCAAGGCGATGCCTCAAATCTTGCGACGCAGCGCGGCCAGCGCGGCGAAGCCACCGCTGACCGCGCCGCCGAAGCCTTCCGGCAGCACCGCCGCCGGGGCGCGCGGATAAGGATCGAGCGCCAGGGCGAGCAGCTCCGCCACCACCTCGCCCAGGTCGGCGATGCCGTCCGGGCTTTCGATCTCGTCGAGGTCGTCCGGCCCATCGGCCGGGGCGCGGCCGGGCGGCAGCAGGCGGCAGGCAACCGGCTCGTCGATCGACTGATGGACCGGCGCGAGGCTGACGACGCAGGCCTGGGTCAGGCTGGCGACCAGCCGCCCCGCCACCCGGACCGTGCCTTTCTCCTCAGGCGTCAGCTCCAGGGTAGCGGTCAGCCGGTCGAGACCGAGGATATCGAAGCGGGCGGCGAGCGCCGCGCATTCCGCCGGCGTCGCCTCCAGCACCAGCCGCCGGCCGCTGTGGCCACCCTGGCCGATGGTGCCGAGCGTCACCGGGCGATGGAATTCGGGCAGGACCAGCGCCGGCTCCGCCGGGGCCTGGCCTTCAGGAAGCATATCTTCAGGAAGCATATCTTCAGGGTGCTTGTCGTCAGGGGGCATGGCCGATCTCGACGCGAAGGGGGGAGGGGGTAGCCGGGGCGGGCGAGGGGACCTCGTCAAGGCCGGATGGCGGCGCCGGGAAGCGGGCCTCGCCGCGCAGCAGATTGGCCAGCGGCAGGCCGGCCAGGGCGGTGGCGGTGCGTGCCACATGCCGCGCCATGGCCAGGGCCGCGGCCGGTGGCGGCGCCGCGGGCGCCTCGGCCCGCCAGACGTTGCGCTCGATCGCGGTCGCCAGCGCCACCGGATCGCCGGCGTCCAGTGCTGCCTCATAAGCCAGGCAACGGCCGTGGAAGGCTTCCCACATCCGCTTCACCCGCTTGCCGACGGTCAGGTCGCTGACCCCCATCTCCCGCAGGTTCATGTCCATGTCGGCGAACATCGCATCGAAGACCGCCTGGGCCAGGGCGGCGCCGCGCGGGTCGGGGTCCTGGCGCAGCCGGCGGATCAGCAGCGCCACATGCAGCCCGACCACGTCGAACCGGCCGTCCAGCGTATCCGGCACGTCGAGCGCCCGGAAGAACCAGGGGTCCCGCGCCGCGGCGACGGCGGCGCCGTAGAGTTCGAAGCCGCTGCGCTCATGCGGCTTGCGGCGGAACAGGGCGAGCAGGCCCATGGGCGGGGGTATCCTCGATAGGGGCGGGCCGCGGCGCGGTTGACCGTGCCGTGGCATGATGGCATTCGCGCCGGTGAACCGCGCGCCGGGGGCCGCTACGGCTCCCCGGCGCGACGGCCCGCCGACGCCTCCAGCATGTACCGCACGGCACCAAGCCGCTGGCGGGTTTCAAGATGGGACCAGAGACATGGATCGCCCTCGCCGTCCGGTCAACGAGTCCGGCGCAGGCCGCGTAGGATTGGGCCATATAAGGTTGGGGGTGGCGCTGGCCTGCGGGCTGCTGCTCGGCGGCTGCAGCGTCTTCCAGGCGCCGACCGTGCAGCGCGGCAACCGGGTCACCGAGGACCAGCTGCGGGAGATCACCCCGGGGGTGCAGACCCGCCAGGACGTCCAGGCGCTGCTCGGCTCGCCCACCCAGGCCAGCACCTTCGGCGACCCGGTCTGGTATTATATCAGCAGCCGCACCCGCCAGCGCCCGGCCCAGGAATTGTCGGTCACCGACCAGCAGACCGTGGTGGTCGAATTCGACCAGAACGGCGTCGTCACCAAGATCCGTACCCTGGGCGAGGAGGATGGCCGCCGGGTGGCGGTCGTCACGCGTGAGACGCCGACGCCGGGCAACGACCGGACGCTGTTGCAGGCGCTGTTCGGCAATGTCGGACGGATCGGCCCCGGCGCCGCGGTGCCGACCAGTCCAGGCGCGACCGGCTCGGGCACCGGACGGTGAGCGGCACGGGCGAACCCACCCAGGATATCTCCAACCGGGATATCCCCACCCAGGATATCCCCAACCGGGATATTCCTGCCCTGGATATAACCGGGGCGGCGCTGGCCGCCGGCATCGCCAGCTTCGAGGCGACCCATGGCGGGGTGCCGGACAGCTTCCAGCCGCTGATCCGCCATGCCCCCGGCGCCTTCGCCGGCTATGGGCTGATGCGGGCGGCGCTGATGCGCGAGCCGGCCGAGGGCGGCGCGCTCGACCTCAAGACCAAGGAGCTGATCTTCGCCCTGCTGGACGTGCTGGTCGGGCAGAACCGCGGCGCCAAGGCGCATGCGGCCAATGCCATCCGGCTCGGCCTCACCCTGCCGGAGCTGGCCGAGGGCCTGGTGCAATGCCTGATGGTGGGCGGCATCACGGTCTGGAACCTGACCGGCCGCGAGGTGCTGGAGCATTGTGAGGCCATCCTCGCCGAACCCGGCTGAACCTTCGCCGCCCGCTGGCGCTTTCCCCGAGGTGGAGGCGATGCCCCCGGGAGGCGACGACCGATGCGCTGGCGACGTTGGGCTTTGGGTCTGGGACTGCCGCTGCTGGCCCTCGCGGTGCTGGTGGCGGTGTTCCGCTGGGACTGGCTGATCCCCATCATCGAGGCCCAGGCCAGCGCCCGGCTGGGCCGCCCGGTGACGCTGGCGCATCTGCATGTCCGGCTGGGCCGGGTGACGACCATCACCGCCGAGGAGATCCGCCTCGGCAACCCATCCGGCTTCGATGCCGAACCGCCCTTCGCCAGCATTCCGCGCGCCAGCCTCGACCTCGACCTCGGCGCCCTGCTCCGCAGCCAAACCGTGGTGATCCCCACGGTCACGCTCGAACGGCCGGCGCTGGAGGTGATCGGCCGGGCCGACGGGACCGATAACTACAGCTTCGGCATCGCCGGTCCCTCAGGCAAAGCCGCCGATCCCGAGGCCGGCCCGCGGATCGGCGCGCTGCGCATCGCCGATGGCACGGTGCATGTCGCCATCAGCAAGCTGCGGGCGGATTTCCGCATCGCCCTTGGCACCGAGGACCCGCCCGGCCAGCCGCCCAGCATCCTGGCCGAGGCGACCGGCACCTATGCCGCCCAGCCGATCACCGCGAAGCTGCGCGGCGGCGCCGTCCTCAACCTGCGCGATACGGCGACGCCCTGGCCGGTCGCCCTCGACCTGGCGAACGGGCCGACCCGGGTGGTGCTGCGTGGCACGGTGCGGAATCCGGTGGCGCTGAGCGGCGCCGACCTGCGGCTGGATCTCGCCGGGCCGGACATGGGGCTGCTGTCACCGCTGACCGGAGTGGTAATCCCGGCAACGCCGCCCTTCCGGGCCAGCGGCCGGCTGGACTATGCCGAGGGCGCCTTCCGCTTCACCGATGTGAAGGGGCGGCTCGGCCGCAGCGATATCGGCGGGCGGTTCAGCATCACCCCGTCGCGCGAGCGCCCGGTGCTGGATGCCGATGTCGTCTCAGAGCGGGTGGACCTGGCCGATCTGAGCGGCTTCGTCGGCGGCACGCCGGGCCGGGTCGGCACGCCTGGGCAGACGGCGCAGCAGCGCCAGGCGCTGGCCCGCGCCGAGGCCAGCCCGCGGCTGCTGCCCACCGCGCCTATCAATGTTCCCCGGCTGCGGGCGGCCGATATCCACCTCCGCTACCGCGCCGCCTCGATCGTCGGCCAGGGCATGCCGTTCGACAGCATGCAGGTCGATCTGGATATCGAGGACGGCACCATCCGGTTGCATCCGGTGCAATTCGGGATCGGCAAGGGTCGTCTGGGCGGCGACTTCGTGCTGGTGCCGCAGGAGAACGGCGCCTTGCAGGCCAAGGGCGAGATCGAACTGCGCCAGGTCGATATCTCCCGCCTGATGCAGGCGGCCGGCTCGCGCGGGGCGGGCTCGCTCGGCGGGGTCGGGCGGATCGAGGCCACCGGACGGTCGCTGTCCGACATGCTCGGCCATGGCGACGGGGCGCTGACCGTGGTCGCGGTGGGGGGCGAGCTGTCCTCGTTGCTGGTCGACCTCTCGGGGCTGCAGTTCGGCAATGCGCTGCTTTCGGCGCTGGGCATTCCGGACCGTACCAAGATCGAGTGCCTGATCGGCGACTTCACGCTGCGCCGCGGCCAGCTCACCACCCGCAGCCTGCTGCTCGATACCGAGAGCCATGTGGTGAACGGCAGCGGTACCGCCGATATGGCGCGGGAGACGCTGGATTGGCGGCTGCGGACCGCCAGCAAGCGCTTTTCGGTCGGCTCGCTGCCGGCGCCCATCGCCATCACCGGCAGCTTCAAGAACCCCTCGATCCTGCCAGAGGTGGGGGAGCTGGCGGTACGGGGCGGGGCGGCGGTCGGGCTCGGCATCCTCTTGCCGCCACTGGCGCTGCTGCCGACCATCCAGCTTGGCGTCGGCGAGAACAGCGATTGCGAGCGGCTGGCCCGGCGTGCCGGCTAGGATTTTAAGCGGGGCGGGGATTGCGGCCGGACAGGCAGGTCTTCATGAAGTCCCGCCGCGGTGCCCCGTGTAGTTGCTGACCGCGGGCATCGGCGGCGCAACTGCGCATCTTGGCTTGCTGGGCGAGTTGGGCAGGGCTTCGCTCCCGCCGCTCGGCACCCGCGGCGGGCAGGGCGACCAGCAGGCCGAGGGCGGTGGCGACGGCAATCGAGGTCCAGGGCATGGTGGCGACTCCATGTTGTTCCGATTATGAAATCATCTGGCGCCGCCCAAGGCAATGCCCGCCTGGGTCGGACTCAGCCGGGCATGCCGCTGGTATATTGCTTTACCCCGGCTGCCCGCCGGGTGAAGCCGGCCTGAAAGGCGGCGTTGTCGGCCGGACCCGGCTGGTCCGTTCCCTGCAGCGGCCGATCGCCGGTTTCCCGGCAGATCACCCCATCCTTGACCTTGTGCACGTCCAGCACGTTGGGCGTCGTCGCATCCAGCAGGTTGTGCGCCAGCTCATGCAGGATGCAGTTGGCGACCAAGGCCTCCTTGTTCGTGGTGTCGTTGCCGCGCGGGTCGCCGCCCTGGACGATGGCGCGCAGATACACCTCGGAGATCACCGCCTTGTCGGCCAGGCTGAGCAGGGTCGAACCGGAGGCGCCCAGGGTGACGTCGCCGGTCGCCTTGGTGGCGGCGATGCTGTCGGCCGGAGCGGTCAGCAGATAGCAGACGAAATCGCCGGCCACCGGATCCGAAGCCTTGCCGTCCCAGATGATGCTGACCGTGTCGTAGCGGGCGACGCCGCGGATGGTCGCCTCGAAATACCCCTTCAGCCGGTCGCCGCAGGCCTTGCGGCTGGCGGCGACGAAATGGCCGGATAATTCGCCGGCCTTGTTCACCAGGAAGATCTTGAGGGCTTGCGGCATGCTGGCTGATCCCCGAATGCGCGGCCTGCGCAGGCTTGCCTCGGTCCAGCCATGCCCCGCACGGCTTGGACCGTCGCTGTGAAAGGCGGCTTGCAGTCGATCCTGGCGCGGATCTCCCGAGCCTGACCTGCCTGGGACGGCCGGCGCAGCGGCCGCCATTCCGCAACAGGAACGTATTGCCTGGTTTAGCTGCGTTTCGTGTACCGGGCCAGGAATTCCTCCCGTACCGTGATGCCGAGGCCGGGGCGGTCCGGCACCGCGACGAAGCCGCCCTCGACCGGGAAGCGCTCCTCGATCAGCTCATGCAGCATCGGGTTGTGGCCGAGCGAGTATTCCAGGATGAAGCCGGCCGATTGGCTGGCGGCCAGGTGCAGCCCGGCGGCGAAGGCCGGGGCGCCGGACCAGAGATGCGGCGCCAGGCGCAGGTTGAAGGCCGCCGCAATTGCGCCGATCCGCAGCCCCTCGGTGATGCCGCCGGCGATGGCGAGGTCCGGCTGCAGCACGTCGGCGGCGCGTAGCTCGGCCAATTCGCGGAAGTCGTGCCGGGTGAACTCGCTCTCGCCGCTGCTGATCGGCACGCTGCTGGCGCGGCGCACCTCGGCCTGGCCCTGCTTGTCGTCGGCGGTGACCGGCTCCTCGAACCAGAGCAGGTCGCAATCCTCGACCATGCGGCAGAAGGCCTTGGCCTCGGCGACGGTCCAGGTGCCATGCGCATCGGCGGCGAGGCCGATCTCGGGGCCGAGCGCCTGGCGGGCGGCGCGGACCCGGGCGGCGGAGCGCGCCACCGGCCCATCCATCGCGCCGACCCGCATCTTCACCGCGCCGAAGCCGCCCTGTTCGACATAGCCGAGCAATTGCGCCCCGATATTGGCCGCATCCGCCCAGCCACCCGAGGCATAAGCCGGCATGCGCTCGGCGCGGCGGCCACCGAGCAGCCGCCAGACCGGCGCACCCAGGGATTTGCCGAGGATGTCCCAGAGCGCCAGGTCGATCCCGGCGATGGCGCTGATCGAAAGGCCGCGCCGGCCCAGCCCGGGAAAGCCGTGGCCGCGGTCGATCGCGAAGCCCTGCCGGGGGGCATTGTACAACGTGTCCCAAAGCCGGGAGATGTCGCGCGGGTCCTCGCCCAGCAGCAGCGGCGCGCAGTCGAGGTTGATGACGGCGGCGAGCCCGCCGCAGGCCGCGGTACTGGCGACGCCGGCCTTGGCCTCGCCCCAGCCGGTGATGCCGGCATCGGTCTCGATCCGCACGATGACGGAATCGAAGCTCGGCTGGCGACCGAAGTCGGACAGGTGCTGGCGTTCGGGCGGAATGGGCACCTGCACCCAATTGGCCTGAACCTTGGTTATTTTCATGGCGTCCTCCCCTTTGGGTCGCCGGCGCTTGGCAGCTAATCCGGCGCGGCCGGCTCCACCACCGCCCACATCCGGGCGACATCGGCGCTGTCCATGTATTCCTCGAGCCGGGTGATGCGGCCCGCGGTGACGAAGCAGATGCAGCAGGCCGGCATGTCCACCGCGACGCCATCCGCCCGGGTGCCGCGCACCATGTGCTGGTGCACGAAGCCGCCCGGGAACACCACGACCCGGCGCTCCTCGTAGCGGCGGCCGCGGACCATGCCGTGGGCCTTGGCGAGGCGCGCGATATTCTCGTCCACCGTCTTGTCGCGCCGGTCGATGTTGTACCAGATCCGCGCATCCTCGGCGTAGACGCCGCGCAGCTCTTCGATGTCCCCGGTTTCGATCAGGTCGAAGAAGCGCTTCGCCAGCGCGCGCATTTCGGAATCATCGGACATCGGCCAGCCTTTCCGCCCGCATGGGCCCGAAGCTGGACCCACCGGCAGCATGCCGGCAGCCGGATCGGTCCGGCAAGGCCATGACCGGCGCCAGCATTGGGCACGCGGTTTGCTAACACCAGGCCGAGGGGGCCAGCATGTGGCCCTGGATGCCTGATCGGGGAGCAGAGACGATGGAACCGGAACTCGTGGTGCCAACCATGGAAGCGATTCGCCGCTGGAGCGGGGTCGCCGTCCCCAATGCCGCCGCCCGCGCCGGCCTCGCCGACCATGCGGCGCTGATCGCCGAACTCGCCGCGCTGCGCGGCAGCATGGTCTTCGAGGATGAGCCGAGCAGCTTCGAAGCGGCGCTGCGCGACCTGAAGGAGGCCGGCCGATGAATGCCCCCGTATCCACCGCCGCCACCACCGGCGCCTCTGGTCTCGCCATGCTCTCGATGACCGAGGCGGCGGATGCCTTCGCCGCCGGCGAGGCGACGGCGACCGCGCTGACCGAGGCCTGCCTCGCCCGGATCGATGCGCATGACGGGGCGGTCAACAGCGTCATCCGGCTGGACCGGGAGGCAGCGCTGGAAGCCGCCGCCGCCGCCGATGCGGCACGCGCCGCCGGCAAGCCGCTCGGCCCGCTGGCCGGCGTGCCGATGATGCACAAGGACATGTACTACCGCGCCGGCAAGGTCAGCACCTGCGGCTCGAAGATCCGCCGCGATTTCGTCGCGCCGAAGACCGCGACGGTGCTGCAGCGGCTGGATGCGGCGGGCGCCATCGACATGGGCACCTTGAACATGGCCGAGTTCGCGCAGAACCCGACCGGGCACAACGCGCATTTCGGCGACTGCCACAATCCCTGGGACCTCGCCTATTGCACCGGCGGCTCCTCCTCCGGCTCCGGCGCCGGGGTCGCGGCGCGCTTCTTCTATGCGGCGCTGGGCTCGGATACCGGCGGCTCGATCCGGCTGCCGGCGACCCTCTGCGGGGTGACCGGGCTGAAGGCGACGCAGACCCGGGTGCCGCGCACCGGCGTCATGCCGCTGTCCTTCTCGGCCGACAACGTCGGGCCGCTGGTCCGCACCGCGCGCGATGCGGCGCGCTTCCTCGGCGTCACCGCCGGGCGCTGCCCGGGCGACCCGACCAGCGCGCCGGAAGCCGTGCCGGATTACGAGGCGGCGCTGACCGGCGATATCCGCGGCCTGCGCATCGCGGTCTGCGAGACCTCGTTCCTCGACGGCGCCGATGCCCCCGTCGTTGCCGCCTTCGAGGCGGCGCTCGACGTGCTGCAGGCGCAGGGCGCGGTGGTGACGCGGCGCAGCGCCGCCTCGATGCGGGCGATCAATGCCTATACCGCCGTGATCAGCCGGGTGGAGGGCGCCGCGATCCACGCCAATTGGATGCGCGAGCACCCCGGCGACTATGCCATCCATCTCAGCAGCCGGCTGTTCGGCGGCTATGCCCTGCCGGCGCATCTCTACGTCGAGGCGCTGTCCCGCCGCGGCCCCTTGCTGCGCCAATTCGTGGCCGAGATGCTCGACGGCTTCGACGTGGTGGCGACGCCGACCCTGAAGACGCGGGTGCCCACCCTGGCGGAAACCGACATCGACGCCGATCCGGCGAATTGGGCGCGTTTCATGGCGGTCTCGGCGAATACCAGGCCGTTCAACTACCTCGGCCTGCCGACCATCAGCCTGCCCTGCGGCTTCGATGATCGCGGCCTGCCGATCGGCTTGCAGCTCGCCGCCCGGCCCTTCGCCGAGGCGACGGTGCTGCGCGCGGCGGATGCCTTCCAGCAGGTGACCGATTGGCACCGGAAGGCGCCGGCGCTGTAGCGCGCGGCGAAGGGCGGCGCTGGATCATGGCCCGGCGCCGCTGCTTGCCTATCCGAACAGCATGTCGTTGGCCGCCACATTCCCGGCTCCGGCGAGGAAGACGCTGTCGCCTGCGGCATCGTAGGTGACCAGCAACCCGCCGATCCCGCCCTCGGTGGCGGCCTCGACATG
>JAQGIA010000055.1 GCA_028291445.1 Belnapia sp. | reverse complement strand
AATCCGTCTCGCAGACGCCGACGACCAGGTGCTTCAAGCCGCGCCGATAGGCCAGCGCCGCGGCGAAGGTCACGAAGATCAGGTTGCGCCCGGGCACGAAGGTCGTGGGCAGGCCATTCGTCCCCATGGCGATGGCGGTATCCCGCGTCAGCGCAGTATCGGAGACGGCGCCCAGGGCTTCCAGCGGCAGGGTATGGTCCTCGCCCAGCTTCGCCGCCCAATGCGGGAAGGCGGAAACGATCCGGTCGCGGAACACCGCCCGGCAGGTCAACTCCACCTTGTGCCGCTGGCCATAGTCGAAGCCGATGGTCTCCACCCGCTCGAAACGGTCGAGCGCCCAGGCGAGGCAGGTCGCGGAATCCTGTCCGCCGCTGAACAGCACCAATGCCTGTCCGGTCATGATCCCTGTCCGATCATAATTTCTGTCCAGTCATGCCGCCTCCAGTCGCTGCGCCGCCCAGCGGGCCGCCTCCGCCACCACCGGATCGGGGTCCTCGGCAAGGCCCTGGGCGGTCGCGCGGAGTGCTGGCTCGTCGGAGTTACCGATGGCCACCAGCACGTTGCGCACGAAGCGGTCGCGGCCGATGCGCTTCACCGGGCTGGCGCTGAACAGCGTGCGGAACCCGGCATCGTCCAGCGCCGCAAGCTCGGCCAGCTTCGGGGCCACCAGTGCCGCGCGCGGGGCGAAGGCCGGTTCGGCATGGGTTCGGGCGAATTTGTTCCAGGGGCAGACCGCCAGGCAATCGTCGCAGCCATAGATGCGGTTGCCCATCGGTACGCGATGCTCCTCGGGGATCGGCCCGCGATGCTCGATGGTGAGGTAGCTGATGCAGCGCCGCGCATCCAGCCGGTAGGGCGCCGGGAAGGCCCGGGTCGGGCAGATGTCAAGGCAGGCCCGGCAGCTTCCGCAGTGATCCTGCTCCGGGGCATCCGGCGGCAGCGCCAGGCTGGTATAGATCTCGCCGAGGAAGAGCCAGGAGCCATGCGCCCGGCTCACCAGGTTGGTATGCTTGCCCTGCCAGCCCAGCCCCGCTTGCTGCGCCAGCGGCTTTTCCATCACCGGCGCGGTATCGACGAAGACCTTCAGCGGACCGCCGAATTGCGCGACCATCCAGCGGGCCAGCGCCTTCAGCCGCGACTTCACCACCTCGTGGTAATCCCGGTTGCGGGCATAGACGCTGATGCTGCCGCGGTCGCGTTGCGCCAGTACCGCCAGCGGGTCTTCGTCCGGCGCGTAGTTCAGCCCTAGCGAGATGACGCTCACCGCCTCCGGCCATAGGGTCCGGGGCTGGGCACGGGGCGCCGCGCGATCAGCCAGCCAACCCATGTCGCCCTGCATCCCGGCCGCCAGGAAGGCATCCAGCCGGGCCCGCGCCTCTGGCGGCAGCCGTGCCTCGGTGATGCCGATGCCGTCGAAGCCGAGGCGGAGCGCCTCGGCGCGGATGCTGTCGGTGGGACTCACGGTGATGCTCACCTCCCTGGCTTTAGCACCGCCGGGGTCGGATGCGCAGCGCCGCATTAGGGGCCGATGCCGCCGGCTCAGCCCCGTCCGCGATAGGGCGGCACGCCCTGGTCCGGTATCCAGACCCCCTCCGGCGCGATGCCGGTCTGCCAGAAGACATCGATCGGGATGCCGCCGCGCGGATACCAATAGCCGCCGATCCGCAGCCAGACCGGCCCCAGAACCTCCACCAGCCGCCGGGCGATGGCCACCGTGCAGGCCTCGTGGAAGGCGCCGTGGTTGCGGAAGGCCGAGAGGTACAGCTTCAGCGACTTGCTCTCGACCAGCCAATCCGCCGGGACGTAGTCGATCACCAGATGGGCGAAATCCGGCTGTCCCGTCATCGGGCAGAGGCTGGTGAACTCGGGTGCGGTGAAGCGCACGCAATAGCGGTAGCCGGGATGCGGGTTCGGCACCCGCTCCAGCACGGCCGCCTCCGGGCTCGCCGGCAGGGCAGCGGCCTGGCCGAGCAGGGTCAGGCCGCTGGTGTCGGTGGTCGCTTCATTGCTCATCGGGTACCTCCGGCGCCGCCTTGTCCCCCGCCTTGTCCAGCGCCCACCCGGCTTCGAGCGACGCCGCATGGAGCGCGAAGCGGCCCTCGGATATGGCGTTGCGCAGGCCGCGCATCAGGTCCTGGTAGTATTGGATGTTGTGCCAGGTCAGCAGCATCGGCCCGAGCATCTCCTCGGCCTTCAGAAGATGGTGGAGATAGGCCCGCGAATGGCGCGTGCAGGCCGGGCAGCCGCAGGCCGGGTCGATCGGCCCGGCGTCATCGGCATGGCGGGCATTGCGCATGTTCAGCACGCCGCGGCTGGTATAGGCGCGGCCGGTCCGGCCGGAGCGCGTCGGGATGACGCAGTCGAACATGTCGATCCCACGCCGCACCGCGCCCACCAAGTCGGTCGGGGTGCCGACGCCCATCAGGTAGCGCGGGGCCTCGGCCGGCAGCAGCGGCGCCGTCACGTCGAGCGTCGCGAACATCGCCGCCTGGCCCTCGCCGACCGCCAGCCCGCCCACCGCATAGCCCTCGAAGCCCACCGCGGTCAGCGCCGCCACGCTTTCCGCCCGCAGCGCCGGAAAGGTGCTGCCCTGGACGATGCCGAAGAGCCCATGCCCCTCGCGCGGGACGAAGGCCGCCCGCGACCGCGCCGCCCAGCGCATGGACAGCCGCATGGAGGTGGCCGCCTGCTCCTCGGTTGCCGGGAAGGGGGTGCATTCGTCGAAGCACATGGTGACATCGGCGCCGAGCAGGTGCTGGATCTCGATGCTGCGTTCGGGCGTCAGCCGGTGCTTGGTGCCGTCCAGGTGGCTGCGGAAGGTGACGCCATCGGCATCCATGGTCCGCAGCTCGGACAGGCTCATCACCTGGTAGCCGCCGCTGTCGGTCAGGATCGGTCCCTGCCAGTCCATGAAGCGGTGCAGCCCGCCCAGTCGGGCGATGCGTTCGGCGCCGGGGCGCAGCATCAGGTGGTAGGTGTTGCCCAGCACCATGCGCGCCGTGGTGGCACGCACCGCATCGGCGGTCATCGCCTTCACCGTGCCAGCGGTGCCGACCGGCATGAAGACCGGGGTTTCCACCGTGCCATGCGCGGTATGCAGCACCCCGGCGCGGGCGGCACCATCCTGCGCGGTCCGGGTCCAGTGCAGGGTCATGCGGCCTCCTCACGGCTCAGCAGGCTGCCGTCGCCGTAGCTGTAGAAGCGGTAGCCCTGGGCGATGGCATGGGCATAGGCCGCGCGCATCCGATCGGTTCCGGCGAAGGCCGAGACCAGCATGAACAAGGTGCTGCGCGGCAGGTGGAAGTTGGTCAGCAGGAGGTCGGCGCCACGGAAGCGGTGGCCGGGCAGCAGGAAGATATCGGTCAGGCCCTGGAAGGGGGCGATGCGGCCATCGGCGCCGGCCGCAGAGCGGCCAGTCAGGTCCACCGCCGATTCCAGCAGCCGCAGGGCCGTGGTGCCGATGGCGATCACGCGGCCGCCGGCGTCCCTGGCGGCATTGATCATGGCCGCGGCCTCGGGCGTCACCTCGCCCCATTCGGGATGCAGGCGATGCGTTCGTGGATCCGCGGCCCGCAGCGGCAGGAAGGTGCCGGCGCCGACATGCAGCGTGACCGTGGCCCGGCCGACCCCGCGCGCCTCCAGCGCCGCCACCAGCGCGGGCGTGAAATGCAGGCTGGCGGTGGGGGCGGCGACGGCCCCGGGGCGGGCGGCGAACAGGGTCTGGTAATCCGCCTTATCCTCCGGGCGCGGACCCTCCGGCCGGGCGATATAGGGGGGCAGGGGGATCTCCCCGGCCTGGTCGAGCGCCGCCGCCAGGGCCAG
>JAQGIA010000444.1 GCA_028291445.1 Belnapia sp. | reverse complement strand
GCCGATCGAGCTTGGTTGGCGCGCGGCCTTCCCGGACTGGCAGCCGGCCGAGGAGAAGGGCGAGGAGGCGCAGCTGCTGCCCGCGTTGCGGCATGGCGAGACGGCCACGCTGCGCGACGCCACGGTCGAGGATAAGGAAACGCGGCCACCGCCGCGCTACAACGAAGGAACCCTAATTGAGGCAATGCAGAACGCCTGGCGCTTCGTCGCCGATGAGGCGCTGCAGAAGCGGCTGAGGGAGGCCAAGGGCATCGGCACCCCGGCGACCCGGGCCGAGATTATTCGCGGACTCAAGACGCAGGAGTTCCTCATCGCCGATGGCAAGCACATCGTGCCCACCGAGCGTGGCCTGGCGCTGTTTGCCGTGCTGGAGCGCGCCGACCCGGCGCTGGTCGACCCCGGCGTGACGGCGCAGATGGAGCGCCTGCTCGACGAGGTGCTGGTCGGGCAGCAGGAGATGGTCGGAGCGATCGACGCCGTTTGTGCCCAGGCCAGCCGGATCATTGGTCGGTTGCAGGAAGGCGTCGGCAGCGTCGACGCCGGGCTGCTGGGCGGTGTCGCCAGAGAGGCCGGCCCAGATCGGCCGCCGACGCCGGCGATGAAGGGCTTCGTAGATAGCCTTGCCCGCCAGAAGGGGCTCAAGCCGCCACGGGGCTATACCTCGTCGGGCGCCGCCTGCCGCGTCTTCCTCGACCAGCATGCGCCGAAGAAGGGCGGCGCACGGACGCCGGCTGATGTCGGGGGCGGACAACCACCGCCCGCCCGGAAGGCTGTCGCAAATAAGCGTCGGCCGGACCAGCCCACCGCCAATGCGCCGGCAACGCAAATCATGTCTGAGCTGGGCGAACGCCGCAGCAAGCCGAGCCGAAAGGCGGGTGTCCAGGAACGGAGAGCTGACGCCGGGAAACTGCGGACGACCCGATCCGCCAAGGCCGCACCGAAGCTTCGGTCCCCAGATGCCCCCAACGGCGATACGCCGCTACGCATCCCGTTCGGCAACAAGGAGGCGGCACTTCAACTCGGTGCCCGCTATCGCACTGGTGGCTGGTACGCGCCGGCAGGGGCCGATCTTGCCGCCTTCCGCGAACGTGGATGGCTATGATGGAAATGCCGGGACCGGCGGGTCGGAAAGGACAATCTGTGGAACAGCGGCTGCATCGCATCGAAGTTGAAACGCGCGGGCGCGGCCTGGTGGCCATCACCGATCAGGTTTGCGGCTGGGCAAAGCGCCAAGGATTCGTCACGGGCCTGCTGACCATCTGGTGTCGGCATACCTCAGCATCGCTCCTGGTCCAGGAAAATGCGTCGCCAGACGTCCAGGCTGACCTGGAAGACTTTTTCCGGCTTCTCGTGCCTGATGGTGGCAACGGTCGATACCGGCACGAGGACGAAGGGCCGGACGACATGCCGGCCCATATCCGCGCCGCGCTGACGCAGACCCAGCTCTCGATCCCAGTTACCGAAGGACTGCCTGCGCTTGGGATCTGGCAGGGCATCTACCTATACGAGCACAGGACCAGCCCGCACCGGCGCGAGCTTGTCTTGCACCTCATCGGCGAGCCCTCACCGAAATAGGCCAGCGGCGTCTTCACCGCCGCCACTCATCGACACCCAGCTCCCGCCACATCCAACCGAAGTCATAGTCGCCGATCGGGTCCCCAGCCGGGCGCTTCGCTGAGTGGTTTTCCAACGTCTTCAGCCAGGCCACGACCTTCTCGCGCCCCCGCGTGGCGACACGGTCCCATTGTCGCAGGCCTTGGGAGCCCAGCTTCTCCGAAACGCGCACCAGATCGCCGCCGCGGACCAGGTCGCGCAAATGCATCGACTCGCCCGGGACAAGCCCGCCCACCTCATAGAGGCTGATCGTCGACCGGCGCAGGCCGGCGATGTACTCGCGTGTCGATGCGCCCTCTTCCAGCCGCGCCGACGGAGATAGTCGTCCGCAAGATTGCGCCCGTCGGGCAGGTCGGTGGCGACCAGATCCTCGAAGGCGGCCCCCCAGACGACCGTGGCGGCATCGTCGCCGAGGACGTCCGCGATTTCCTGCACCTCAATATCTGCCGCTGTGCAGGCCTTGGCGCTGTGGTGGTCGAGGATTTCGGCCAGAATACCTCGCCACTCTTGCCGCTTGGGGGTGCAGGTGCCGATCCAGGAGCCGTGGCGCCGATGAGCGTATTCTCCGATGCCCCAGCGCCTGCCGATCTTGGCGCAGGGGACATCCGCTGCTTGGCATGTCGTTCGTCGTCTATGCGTCCTGCCGCCGCATGAGGCGCGATGGCAGGTTCCCGCATCCCCATCGCCGGCAATAAGCCAAGACGCTGCCGCTGGCGATGTGCGAGGCGGTCATGCAGGCACGGGCGATCCAAGCCTTCGTGCCGCCTCGCCGGAAGAGGAACTGGAATGGGGCGATAGCCCTCCGCCACGCGGTTGCGGAAGCCGGGTATATGATCGCCAAGGGAGATGCCCGACACCTCGCGTGGCTGGCCGTTGTGGGCAAGTCCTTCATCAACGCCGTCCGGCCGCGGCTGCAACGGCTCATGAGCGATCTGGCGTGACCGCGGAGATGGCGGCAGAGGCACGCTTGTCCACCGCCTTCGCTATCATTAGCCTTTTTGCAACGTATGAGGATGAGCAACTTGAGCGCGACTGTACAACACCCGGCCTAATATATCAGTATCTATCACAGCAATATAACCGATTTGAATTCAATATATTCGGCAAATACAAGACTTGTTGGCGTAGGTTTTTCCTCGTACTTCCATTGTTATGAGCGTTTATGCGCTTCATTGATATAAGACGTAGGAACGTTCTCGTTGAGCTCATGTTCGCTTGGATTCACGAGGAGTTTCAATCTAATGCTTTGGCGACTGCTTCGGTTGCCAAAGAAAATCAGCCTGTATGCAGGATTAGCGACATTCCCTGAGGAAGTCCGCCCTGGG
>JAQGIA010000053.1 GCA_028291445.1 Belnapia sp. | reverse complement strand
GTCCGCCCCGGCCTTGCCGGCCTCGCCCAGGCGGCCGGGCGCAACGCGCTGCCCTGGCCGGCGCGGCTGGCGCTGGATGCCGAATACGCCGCCCGGCAGACCCTGGCCGGCGATCTCCGCATCCTGGGCCGCTGCGCCCTGCTGGTGCTGCGCGGCCGGGGCGTCACCGCCCCAGGCCATGCCAGCATGCCGGCCTTCCGGGGCGAGGCCGAATAGCCGAGGCTGGCGATGCCCAAGCTGGCGATAGCCGATGCCTCACGCCTCGCCTTGCGCCACCAGGAACTCGCGCAGCACCGCATTGAACTCGGTGGGCCGTTCGAGATGCGCCAGATGCCCGGCATTGGCGATGATGCCGAGCCGCGCATCGGGGATGGCCCCGGCCATGCCATGCATCACCGGGAAGGGCGCCATGGGATCGGCCTCGCCGAACACCACCAGGGTCGGCACGGCGATGCGGCCGAGATCGGCGCGGCGGTCGAAATCGACCAGCGCCGCCAGCGCGGCGCGATAGCCCGCCTCGGGGATCGCCGCCATGCTGGCCAGCGCCGCCGCCAGCGCCGCCGGGTGCGGCGCCTCGCCCAGCAGCCCCGGCAGCAGCGCGGCGGCGACCCCGGCCATGCCCAGCCCAGCCTCGAGCGGCGCCAGCCGGGCGGCGAGGAAGGCTTCGCGGAAGGCCGGGCTGCGGCCGCCGAAGGCCGGCGGGCTGGCATAGAGCACCAGGCTGCGCACCCGTTCCGGCCAGGTGGCGGCGAATTCCTGCGCCACCATGCCGCCGATCGAATGGCCGACCAGATCGGCCGCCTCCAGCCCCGCCGCATCCAGCAGCCGCGCCAGCGCCGCCGCCAGCGCCGGGACGCCGGCTTCGCCAAGGAGCGGCTCGCCAGCCGGGCCAGCCGGCGCCGAGCCGCCATAGCCCGGCATGTCCCAAGCCAGGGCCCGGAAGCCGCGCAGCGCCGGCAGCGTCGGCGCCCAGAGCGCGCCATCGCCGCAGAGGCCATGCAGCAGCACCACGCCCCGGCGCGCGGTGCCGCCCTCCGTCCCAGCCGGGCCTTCGCCGCTTTCCCGCCACCGCGGTATCGTCCCGTTCATCCGACCAGCCTCCCGTCGATTACCAACCAGGCTAGCACCGCGCGTGCCGGCCCAGCCGCGGCACCGTCCCGCAAGCCTCCAGCCAGCCCCGGCTGGATGCACGGCCACGAACTTATGACAATTTCGTATTATTCCTGCAGCCTTCGATAAAGGCATGGATATGCTATTCTCGGGCCCGCGCATATGTTACGAACAGGATATGAAAGAGCCCAATCTGCCCGACCCGGGCCGTTTCATCGACACCTACCTGCTCTATCTCCTGGCCCGGGCCTCGCATCAGATCTCCGGCGAGTTCCACGACAGGCTACGCCGGCGCGGGGTCAGCCCGCCGGTCTGGCGGGTGCTCGGCAGCCTGCTGGGCAGCACCGGCGAAACGGTGACCGGGCTGGCCGAGGTCTGCCTGCTGCAGCAGCCCACCATGACCAAGCTGCTCGACCGCATGGTCCGCGATGGGTTCGTCGCCCGCACCCAGGACCAGCGGGACCGCCGGGTGGTTCGCGTGGCGCTGACCGAGCGGGGCAGCATCCTGGCCGAGGAACTCGCCGAGGTCGCCCGCCGCCACGAGGGCGAGGTGATCGCCCGGCATCCGGAGACCGAGGCGGTGGCGATCAAATCCCTGTTGCGCGCCATCCTCGAACGCCAGGGCAAGCCGCGCCGGGTCTAGTTTTTGCGGCGGTCCAGCCGCGCCTCGGGTGTAGCCGCCTGGGATGGGTTTGCTCTAGCCTGCCGCCATGCCGCCGCCGCATGTCCTGCAACGCATCATCCTCGGCCTGCTCGTGCTGACGGCCGTGGTGCAGATCGTCCGGCTGGCGCTGGAATAGCGCCGCGCCGCTTTACGCCGGCCGGCTTTCCGCGCAGCTTTCCGTCGCGGGGAAGGATCAGGCGCCCGATCCCGGGGAAGGATCACAACCCGATGCGGTTTGCCCTCTGCAACGAGGTGGTGCGCGACCTGGCCTTCCCGGCGCAATGCGCCCTCGCCGCCGGGCTTGGCTATGCCGGGCTCGAAGTCGCACCCTTCACCCTGGATGCCGAGGCGCCGCATCTGCTGCCCGCCAGCCGCCGGGCCGCGGCACGCCGCGCCGCCGCCGATGCCGGCATCGCCGTCACCGGGCTGCACTGGCTGCTGGTCGCTCCCGCCGGCCTCTCCATCACCACGGCCGATCCCGCCATCCGCGCCCGCACGCTGGATGTCATCGAACGGCTCATCGGCCTCGCCGCCGAGCTTGGCGCCGGCTACCTGGTGCATGGCTCGCCGGGGCAGCGCCAAGTGGCGGCCGCGGGCGATGCCGGCCGCGCCGAGGCGACCATGGAACGCATCGCCGCATGGTCCGCCGCCGCCGGCCTGACCTATTGCCTGGAACCGCTCGCCGCGCGCGAGACCAATTGGGCCAGCACCATCGCCGAGGCCGCCGCCATCGTCGACCGCATCGGCAGCCCGTCGCTGCGCACCATGCTCGACGTCTGCGCCGCCGGGAACGGCGAGGCCGAGGCCGTCACCGCCCTGCTCGACCGCTGGCTGCCGACCGGCAAGCTGGCGCATATCCACCTGAACGACCGCAACCGCCGCGCCCCCGGCCAGGGCGAGGACCGCTTCGCCCCCATCCTCGCCACCCTGCGCCGGCACGGCTACACCGGTTTCTGCGGCGTCGAGCCCTTCGAATACCGGCCGGATGGGCCCGACAGCGCCGCCTTCGCCGCCGGCTACCTGCGCGGCGCGCTGGAGACCTCGGCATGACCGCCCCCCGCTTCGCTATCACCGCCCCCCGCTTCGCCATCGTCGCTGTCGAATGCCGCGAATGGCCTTTCATTCTGCGGCTGCCGTTCCGCTTCGGCGTCATCACGGT
>JAQGIA010000050.1 GCA_028291445.1 Belnapia sp. | reverse complement strand
AAGGCGCCGAGCCGGAGTTGCCGTCTGGTGGTCATGGCGAAAGCCCTTCGGGATCCTTGCCACGGAATTTGCGGCGGCCGCCCGGGGCATGCAAGACTAACCTGCATCCATACCAGTGATACACTGTATTCAACGAAACCGAGGTGTTGAATGACGCAGCGTGACGGGCTGACGCTGCTCGGGCGCCCGGATGCCTACAACGTCCGCAAGGTGCTCTGGCTGCTGGCCGAGTTGGGGCTACCCTTCGCGCTCGAGCCCTGGGGCCGCGGCCACCGCCCGACCGACGACCCGGCATTCCTGGCGCTCAACCCGCTCGGGACCGTGCCGGTATTGCTGGATGGCGGGCTGGTGCTGCGGGAATCGCATGTGATCCTGCGCTACCTCGCCACCCGGCAGGGCGCCCTGCACCTGCTGCCGGCCGAGCCCGCGGCCCGCGCCCGGGTCGAGCAATGGATGGACTGGGTCGCCTATGACCTAACCCAGCCGATGCGCGCCGCCTATCTCGGCGGCGAGCTGGGGCTGGAGCCCTGGACCAACCCCTGGTTCGTCACCCATGGCCGGGCCGAGTACGGCCGGCGGATGGGCCAGTTGGATGCGGCGCTGGCGGCGGGCGGACCCTGTCTGGCGGGGGCGGATTTCACCCTGGCGGATATCCCGGCCGGCTTCGTTGTGCATCGCTGGTACGCCATGCGGGGCATCGCCGATCGCCCCGCCCTGCCGGCGCTGGCGGCCTATTACGACATGCTGTCCGAACGCCCTGCGTTCCGTCAGCATATCCGCAACGGCCTGCCCTGACGGGCCGATCCGGGAGACGCGACCCATGCCCCTCATCCTTCCGCGCCGCGCGGCGCTGCTCGGCGGGCTCGGCCTGCCGGTCGCAGTGGCCCGGGCGCAGACCCCCGCCTTGCAGGCCCCCGGCTTGCAGGCCCCGGCCTTGCAGAATCCCGGCCTGCCGGTCTCCAACTTCCCCGACCGCACGGTGCGGCTGGTGGTGCCCTTCACCCCGGCCGGGCAGACCGACATCATGGCCCGCCTCGTCGCCCAGCGGCTGGCGGAGGATTGGGGCCGCCCGGTGGTGGTCGAGAACCGGCCCGGCGGCAATGCGCTGATCGGCGCCGATGCGGTCGCCAAGGCCGCGCCCGATGGCCATAGCCTGCTGGCCATCACCCTGACCCATGCGATCAATGCCTCGTTGTTCCCGCAGGGACCCTACGACTTCCTGCGGGATCTCCGGACCCTCACCCTGCTCGGCGCGCTGCCGCTGGTGGTGGTGGTGCGTACGGAGGCGCCGTGGCGGAACCTGACAGAGCTGGCGGCGGCGGCGCGCAGCGGGCGGCTGAACGGCGGGTCCTCCGGCACCGGCTCGCCGCCGCATCTGGCGCTGGAGATGTTCCGCCGCGCCGCCGGCGCCGGGGATTCGCTGCAGCATGTGCCCTACCGGGGCGGCGCGCCCTCGGTGACGGATCTGGTGGCGGGCAACCTCGACCTGCTGATCTCCAACCTGCCGGAATGCCTGCCGCAGGTGCAGGGCGGACGGCTGCGCGCCCTGGCGGTGACCGATACCGCGCGGCATCGGCTGCTGCCCGCGGTGCCGACCGTGGCGGAGGCCGGGCTGCCGGAACTCCGCATCACGAGCTGGACCGCGATCCAGGCGCCGGCCGCCCTGCCGGAGCCGCTGGCGGCGCGGATCGCCGCCGCCATCCGCCGCGGCCTGGCCGACCCAGGGGTGGTGCAGAAGGCCGGCGAGCTGGGCTTCAGCCTGATCGGCGCCGAGCCGGCAGAATCGCAGCGCTTCGTCGCGGCCGAGGTCGCGCGCTATGCGCAGGTGATCGCGGCGGCGCAGATCCGGCCGGAATAGGGCGATGGAAGACCGCCGGAAAGGGCTTGCGCGGCGCCGGCGTTGCCCGTAAATCCCGGTCCCCGGACGGTCCGGGCGCGTAGCTCAGCGGTAGAGCATTCGCTTCACACGCGAAGGGTCACAGGTTCAATCCCTGTCGCGCCCACCACCCTTCCCTTCTCCTGCTGCCTCGCCCGGCGATCCGACCCATGGGCTTGCCTGATCCTTCACCCCGGCGGCTAGAATGCCGGAACGGAGGATAACGACCATGCCGCTGATGCCGCGCCGCGCCCTGCTGGCCAGTACGCTTGCGACCACGACTGCCCTTGCGACCACGATACTGGCCCCTGCATTCGCCCCTGCATTCGCCCCTGGGGTAGCCCGGGCGCAAACCCAACCCTGGCCGAACCGGCCGATCACCCTGGTGGTGCCGAACCCGCCCGGCGGCGGCAGCGACTTCGCCGCGCGGCTCTACCAAGATGCGTTGACCCGGCTGCTCGGCGTGCAGGTGGTGGTCGACAACAAGCCCGGCGCCAACGGCAACATCGCCATCCAATCCGTGGTCCGCGCGGCACCGGACGGATATACGCTGCTGATGCAGTATTCCGGCTATCACGCCGGCAATCCGGCGATGATGAAGACCCTGTCCTGGGACCCGAATCGCGACCTGGTGGCCATCGGCATGGCGGATGTCGCGCCGCACGGCATCTTCGTGGCGCCCGGCCTGCCGGTGACGACGCTGGCGGAGTTTATCGCCTATGCCCGGGCGCGGCCGGGCCAGCTCAATTACAGCTCCTCCGGCAATGGCTCGATCCAGCATATCGCCGGGGTGCTGTTCAGCCAGGCGATCGGCACGCCCATGGTGCACGTGCCCTATCGCGGCGCGGCCCCGGCGCTGCAGGACGTGGCCGGCGACAGGGTGGAGATGCTGATCACCACGCCTTCCTCGGCGATCGGCCTGGCGCAGGCCGGCAAGGTGCGGGCGCTGGCCATCGCCAGCGCGGCACGCATCGGCGCCCTGCCCGAGGTGCCGACCACCGCCGAAGCCGGGCTGCCCGGCTTCACCGTGGATGCCTGGTTCGGCATCTTCGCCCCGGCCGGCATCCCCGCCGCCATCGTCGAGCGGCTGAACCGGGCGATGCAGGAGGCTGCGGCGACCCCGGAGGTGCGCCGCCGAGCCGAGGAGGGCGGCGTGCTGCTGCGGCCGATGAGTGCCGCCGAGATGGATGCGGTGGCGCGGCGCGAAGTGGAGGTGCTCGGCCGCACCATCCGCGAGGCCGGGATCACCCTGGAATAATCGGGCGAAGCGGCCGTGGCTTGCGGGGACGGAAGCTCGATCGGCTCAGCCGAGGCCGAGTGCCGGCAGGTCGATGATCCAGGGCAGGTCGGTATCGGCAGGGCGGATGCCGGCCTGCGTGATGAGGCTATGCGCCTGGCCACGGTGATGGGTCTGGTGGTTGAAGAAATGCGTGAGGGTGACGGCGCGCGGCGAGCTCATCTCCTTGCCCGAGGCGCCACTGAACCAGACCAGGGTGCCGGCGAGCCATTCCTGGGTGAGCCCGGCAGTCCATGCCTCGATCCTGGTATCCGCGGCGGCGCGGGCGGCGCACATGGCGTCCCAATCCTCGATGAGGTTCGGGCTGCCCTTGATGCCGGGTGGCGGCGGGTCCCAGCCGGCGAAGCGGCTCATCCACTGGCGATCGCCCCAGACCAGGTGGCACAGCGTGCCGTGGATGGAGCCGAACCAGGCACCACGGTCCGCGCGCCGCGCCGCGTCGGATAATTGCCCGGCGGCATCGTAGAGACGGCGGTTCATCTCGGTGTTGTAGGCCGCCATCATGCGGCACCAGCCCGGCGTGATCATGCTGGCCTCATCATGAGCACTCAAACCCGCTTCCAGAGGCGGACAGCTTCATGCCCGGTGCCGTCCGCGTCCAGCACCCCGCCGGGGATACGCCCCACCTCCTGCCAGCCGAGGCTGCGGTACAGCGGCTCGGCCGGGTCGCCGGCTTGGGTGTCCAGCACCAGCAGGGGCCGGCCGAGGCGCTGCGCCGTCTGCTCGGCCCGCTGCAGCAGGGCGCGGGCCACGCCGCGCCGCCGCGCCGCCGGGTCGACCAGCAGCTTCGACAGCGCGGCGCGATGCGACTGGTCCTGCGGCTGGTCGAGGTCGAGCTGCACCGTGCCGACCAAGGCGCCATCGAGCCAGGCGACCAGCAATACCCGGCGATTGCCGGCGACATCGGTGGCGGCCTTGCGCCAGAAGCCGCGCGCCACCTCGGGCGCCAACGGCCGCCGGTAGCCGATGCCGGCGCCGGCATCGACGCCGGCGACCAGGATCTCGCTCAGCCGCCGCTCGGCGCTGGCCGCCGAGGCGGCGTCGAGGGCTTCCACCACCAGCCCGGCGGCCGGCTTGGCATAGCGAAATTCGAGCGACTTCGAGAGGTCGTCGAGGATGCGGATGGCGCCCTGGCGCAGGTAGCCGCGTTTTTCGTAGAAGCGATGCGCGGCATCGAACCGGGTATCGGTCCAGAGCACCAGGCGGCGGGCGCCGGCGGCCCGGGCATGCGTCTCGGCGGTTTCGATCAGCCGATGCGCCAGGCCGCTGCCGCGCTGGTCGGCGGCGACGTACATCTTGCAGATCTCATAGGCGTCGTCGTTGTTCAGCGGCCGGGTGGCGACCATGCCGACCAGTATGCCCGCCGCCTCGGCGGCCCAGAGTGCGCCGTCGGATTTCTCGAAGTAGCTGGCCAGCGCCCGCAGCTCGGGCACTTCGCCATCCACGTCCAGCACGCAGCCGGGGAATTCCGCCCAGCAATCGCCGATCAGCCGGATGAAGCCGGCGGCATCCGCGTCCCTGCCGGGGCGGATGGTCACGCCAATTCCCGGCAGAACTCCTGGATGCGGCCGCAGGCCTCGGTCAGGCTGGCGGTGTCGGTCGCGTAGGAGATCCGCATGTAGGGCGACATGCCATAGGCGGTGCCCTGGACGCAGGCGACGCGCTTTTCCTCCAGCAGGGCCTGGACGAAATCGGTGTCGGTCTCGATCCGCCGGCCGCCCCGGCTGGTCTTGCCGAGGCAGCCGGCGAGGTTCGGGAAGACGTAGAAGGCGCCCTCCGGCTTGTGGCAGGTGATGCCCGGCGCGGCGTTCAGCATCTCGACCACCATGTCGCGCCGCTGGCGGTAGGATTCGGCGTTCTGCCTGACGAATTCTTGCGGCCCGTCGAGCGCGGCGGCGGCCGCGGCCTGGCTGATGGTGGAGACGCCGGCGGTCGCCTGGCCCTGCATGTTGAACATACCCTTGATCAGCGCGGCCGGGCCGCCGCCGAAGCCGACGCGCCAGCCGGTCATCGCATAGGTCTTGGAGCAGCCGTTGACCGTCAGGGTGCGGTCCTTCAGCGCCGGTTCGACCTGGGCGATGGTGCTGAATTCGAAGCCGTCGTAGAGCAGGTGCTCATACATGTCGTCGGTCATGACCCAGACATGCGGATGGCGCAGCAGCACATCGGCGATGGCGCGCATTTCCGCCCGGGTCGGCACCGCGCCGGTGGGGTTGCCGGGGAAATTCAGCAGGACCCATTTCGTGCGGGGCGTGATCGCCGCCTCGATATCCTCGGGGCGCGGCTTGAAGCCGTTGTTCTGCGGACAGGGCACGGTGACGGGGACGCCGCCGGCGACCTTGGCCATGTCGGCGTAGCTGATCCAGAAGGGCGACGGGATCACCACCTCGTCGCCCGGATCGAGTGTCGCCATGAAGGCGTTGAAGATCACCTGCTTGCCGCCATTGCCGACGATGATCTCGTCCGGCCCGTAGTCCAGCCCGTTGTCGCGCTTGAACTTGCGGGCGATGGCGGCCTTCAGCGCGGGCGTGCCGCCCTGCGGCGGGTATTTGGTGTCGCCGGCCAGCGCCGCCTTGTGCGCCGCCTCGATGGCATGCGGCGGCGAGGCGAAGTCGGGCTCGCCGTTCGAGAGGCTGATGACGGCGATGCCCTCGGCCCGCAGCGCGCGGGCCCGCTGGGTCATCGCGGCGGAGGCGGAGACCTGGACGTTCGACAGGCGTTGGGCGAGTGCGGGCATCGGGGCCTACTTCAACGCCGTGCAGAAGCGCCTGATGCGCACGCAGGCTTCCTTCAGCACGGCGTCGCTGGTCGCGTAGCTGATGCGGAAATGCCCCGGATACATGAAGGCGGTGCCATGGACGCAGGCGACGCCCTCCTCCTCGAGCAGCGCGGCGCAGAAGACATCGTCGTCGGTAATCAGCTTGCCGCCGGCCGAGGTCTTGCCGATGCAGCCCTGCATGCTCGGGAAGACATAGAAGGCGCCTTCCGGCTTGTGGCAATAGAGGCCCGGCGCCTGGTTCAGTTCTTCCACCATCATGTCGCGGCGGCGCTTGTAGGCGGCGCGCATGGTGTCGATGCTGTCCTGCGGGCCGCTCAGCGCCTCGACCGCCGCGGCCTGGCTGATGCTGCTGGTGTTGCTGGTGGACTGGCTCTGCAGCTTGTCCATCTGCTTGATGAGATGCACCGGGGCGCCGGCATAGCCGATACGCCAGCCGGTCATCGCATAGGCCTTGGAGCAGCCGTTCATCGTCACGGTGCGATCGCGCAGGCGGGGCTCGACCTCCAGGATGGTGGCCGGCTTGAAGCCGTCGTAGGACAGCTTCTCGTAGATGTCGTCGGTGAAGACCCAGACATCCGGGTGCCGCATCAGCACGTCGGTCAGCGCCTTGAGTTCCTCGGCATTGTAGGCGGCGCCGGTCGGGTTGCAGGGGTTGTTCAGCAGGAACCACTTGGTTTTCGGCGTGATCGCCGCTTCCAGCTGCTCGGGGCGGAGCTTGAAGCCGCTGTTCTGGTCGCAGGCGACGATGACCGGCTTGCCCTCGGCCAGTTCCACGATATCGGGGTAGCTGACCCAGCAGGGGGCGGGGATGATCGCCTCGTCGCC
>JAQGIA010000389.1 GCA_028291445.1 Belnapia sp. | reverse complement strand
CTCAAGCGCTGGGGCGCGCGTGATTCCATTGGCCGCCGGCTGATCGCGGCGACGAAGGAGCTGCGCGCCGAGGCGCCGAACCGCTTCGTGCTGCAGCTCGCCCAGCCTTTCGGCGGCGTCATCGATGCGCTCGGCAAGCCGAGCGTGCACGTGCCCTTCATCATGCCCGCCCGGCTGGCCAGCGCCACCCCGCCGACCCAGGCGGTGGCCGAGGTCGTCGGCAGCGGCCCCTACCTCTTCCTCAAGGACGAATGGGTCCCCGGCGAGCGCACCTTCTTCCGCCGCAACCCGCGCTACGTCCCACGCGCCGAGCCGGCCGACGGCCTCTCGGGTGGCAAGCTCGCGAAGATCGAGCGCGTCGAATTCGTCACCCTGCCGGACATCTCGCTGCGCGCCGCGGCGCTCACCCGGGGCGAGGTTGACTACCTGGAATACGGCCCGATCGACTACCTCTCGATCTTCCGCCGCGACCGTAACCTGGTCATCGCCAAGCCGGGCGGCATCGCGCACATCGTCGGCGGCGTCAGCATCAACCACCACCTGCCGCCCTTCGACAATGTGCTGATGCGCCGCGCCCTGCAGGCAGCCCTCGACCGCAGCGAGATCCTCGCCGGCCACGGCCTGCCCGAGGGCATGACCGATCCGGGCTGCACCTCGATGTACCTCTGCGGCACCCGCTACAGCAGCGATGCCGGCGGCGAGATCATCCGCACGCCGAGCCTCGAGCGCGCCCGCGCCCTGCTGAAGGAGGCCGGCTACAACAACGAGCGCATCGTCATCCTGCAGCCGGCCGACAGCGCCCTCATCAACCCGATGGCACTGGTGGTGATCGACCGGCTGAAGCGCGCCGGCTTCAACCTCGACGTCAACACCTCCGACTGGTCCTCCATCGCCCAGCGCTGGGTGGCGCGGGAGCCGATCGAGCGCGGCGGCTGGAATCTGGTGCCGGTGATCTATACCGGCTTCGACATGGCGGACCCGCTGTCCAACGTTGCGGTCGGCTACAATTGCACCAACAACCAACCCTGGGGCTATTGCATCCCGGCGATGACCCCGGTGCTGGAGGCCTTCGCCGCCGAAAGCGATCCGGCCAAGCGGAAGGAGCTGGCGGCCGAATTGCAGCGGCTGGCGATCGAGAACGTCACCTTTCCGGTGGATGGCCAGTTCCAGGCCCCGGCGGTGTGGCGGGCGGAGTTGCGGGGCGTGATCGACTTCGGCTTCCCGGTGATCTGGAACATCGAGCGGCCGTCCCGCTGACGGTTGCATTCT
The DNA here is from genome assembly GCA_028291445.1 of Belnapia sp. Taxonomy (GTDB): domain Bacteria; phylum Pseudomonadota; class Alphaproteobacteria; order Acetobacterales; family Acetobacteraceae; genus Belnapia. The sequence goes on along the minus strand of JAQGIA010000389.1, from coordinate 5,671 downwards.
AAGAACAAATCCTGCATGCGCCTGACAGGCCTTGAATCCTGCCGGGCGCATCGCTGGACGCCGGGCATGGCCTAGCCCTGGCCCTTCGCCGCTTGCACCGCCCGGCCGAGCGGGAATTCCATTTCGCATTCCAGCCCGGCCGGATCCCATACCTGTTCGACCCGTCCGCCGAGCTGGTCTCTCATCGTCGCCAGCAACACGCGGGAGCCGAAGCCGCGCCGCGCCGGGCGGCCGGCGACTGGCGGACCGTTGCGCTCGACCCAACGCAGCAACAGCCGGCCGGCCGGCTCCACCAGTCGCCAATGGACCAGCAGCTGGCCATCTCGAACGGATAGCGCGCCGTGCTTGGTGGCATTCGTCGCCAGTTCATGCAGGGCCATGGACAAGGCCTGCACCGCGGCGGGGGGCAGGGTGACGGGTGGGCCGTCGAGCTCCACCCGCGCCGCTTTTGGCGCGTCGTCCAGGAAGGCGGCCAGTTCGGCGCCGACCACCTCCCGCAGTTCCGCCCCGCTCCAGCGCGCCTGGGCCAGCAGGGTATGCGCCCGGGCCAGGGCGGCGATGCGGCCTTCCACCGCGCGGGCATATTCGGCGGCATCGGTCCTGGGTGTCAGCCGCAGCGCCGCCTGCACCACGGCGAGCAGGTTCTTGGCCCGATGGTCCAGCTCCCGGGTCAGCAGCCATTGCCGCTCCTCGGCGGCCTTGCGGTCGGTGATATCCTGGAAGGCGGCGAGGGTTCGCACCACCTTGCCGCTATGCGGGTCGCGCACCGGGGTGACGCTGCCGCTGACCCAGCGGATCGACCCATCCGGCCGCAGGTAGCGCCGCTCGGTCTCGAAGACGGCGGTCTCCCCATGCGCCATCGCCCACCAGCCGCGCATGGCGGCGTCGCGGTCGTCCGGATGGATGAAGTCGACGAAGGGCAGGCCGACCACCTGGCTGGCCGGCCGGCCGATCAGGTTGCAATAGGCGACGTTGACCCGCAGCAGGCGGCCGCTTTCGGGATCCGATTGGGACATCGCGATGGCGGCCTGCTCGAAGGCGGTGCGGAACTCGGCGGCGCCGGCTCGCAGCGCCGCATCGGCGCGCAGCAGGGCGAGGCGCAGCAATTCGAATTCGGCGACCGGCGCCGGGGCGGCGACGGCGGCGCGCGAGTAGAGGCCGGAGCCGCCGGCGGCGACCTCCTCGGCCTGGCGACGCAACGCCCCGACCGGTGCCAGGACCCGCCGCGCCAGCACCGCGGCGGCGGCGATGGCCAGCGCGATGGCCAGCACCGCGCCGATGCCGAGCCGGATCAGCGGCGGCCGCCAGCTCGCCTCATAGACGGCGAGCGGCTCGCCGATGACCACGCCCCAGCCTTCCGCCACGCCGAGCCGGCGGAAGCCGAACAGGATGGGCACGCCTTCGAAATTGCGGCCGCGGAAGACGGCCTCCTGCTGCCCGGCGGCCAGCTCGAACCAGGGTGCCGGGGCACCCACGAAGCGCTCGTTGCCGCGCGACCGGGCGACGTTGATGCCACTGCCATCGGCCAGCCCGGCAACGCCCCCGGTCGCCCGTTGGGCAACCAGCGCCTGCGCCAGCCGTCCCGGGTCGAAGGTGACCAGCACGGCGCGATCCGGCCGGTCGGCATGCCGCACCGGCACCGCGACCGAGACGGCCAGGGCGCCGTCCGCCTGCCGGTATAGGGGGGAGACCGCCGGGTGGCCGCTCAGCAGCACCTTGCCGACCAGCAGGGCGACGGGGTCCGCAGCCGCCTCCCCGGCCGAAGCATCCTGGCGAGCGGCTCCGAGCGCCGTCGGGGGACCCGGCACGATGGCGATGGCGACATTCCCGAGCGCCTTGCCCAGCCCTGCCAGCCAAGCCTCGATCGTCGGATCGTCGCGCTGGTCCTGCACCGCCGGGGCGGAGGCCACGGCGAGGGCTGCCGCCTGGAGCGCCTCGAATTCGCTGTCGAGCGCCAGGGCGAGGGCGCGCGCGGTATCGCGCAACCGGCCGGCGAAGGAATCCTGGTAGGCCACCGCCACCTGCCAGGCGGAGAGCGCGCCGAGCGCCAGTACCGGCAGCAGCAGCGCCAGGCCGAAGCCGACGAGGTAGCCGCTCAGCCCCATGCGCCGTGCGGCTGGCCGCGGCTGGGACTGCACGGCCGGCAGCGGCGACGCCCGTATCATGCCGGCCTGGCTGCGCAACGGGGGCTGGTTCAGCGTCATGGCGCCAGCGAGCGGGGGGCCAAGGAGCGGAGGGGCCGGGAGCAGGGGGCCCTGGAGCGTGTGGCCAAGGCCGGAAGCGGGGCCAGTGGCGGGGCAGTCGGCAAGGCGCTGTTCCGGATCGGGGGATGCATGATGCAGGGACTCCGCGCTGGCAGTGCCGCGGCCTTCAGGCCAGGCGGTCTGGGTCGGTCAGTCGATCCGCCTGACGATACAGTACCGGATGCGACCTGACTGATCGAGAGGGCATACGGCAACTGGCTGGCCCGGGACGGCTGGCCAGGGATGGGGCACGATACTACATCGAGGGCATGGGCATCCCGACATGACCGCCGATCGCCGCGCGCCGCTCGCATTGACCATGGGGGAGCCCGCCGGGATCGGCGGGGAGATCGCGGTGGGCGCCTGGCGGGCGCTGCGCGCCAGCGGCCCTACGTTCTTCCTGATCGATGACGCGACGCGGCTGTCCGGAGCGCCGATCCGCCGGATCGCGGCGCCGGAAGAAGCGGCCGAAGTCTTCGCCGAGGCGCTGCCGGTGCTGCACCGGCCGCTGCCCCGCCCCGTCGTGCCGGGCCGGCTGGATGTGGCCAATGCGCCGGCGGTGATCGCCGCCATCGATGAGGCGGTGGCATTGGCGCTGGCTGGCCGCGCCGGCGGGGTGGTGACCAACCCGATCCAGAAATCGGTGCTCTATGCCGCCGGCTTCGCCCATCCCGGCCATACCGAATACCTGGCGGAGCTGGCCGGGATGGGCACCCCGCCGGTGATGCTGCTGGCCTGCCCGGAGCTGCGGGTGGTGCCGGTGACCATCCATGAGCCGCTGAAGCAGGCCATCGCCCGGCTGACCACGGGGCTGATCGTCGAGATCGCCCGGCTCACCGCCGCCGGGCTGCGGCAGGATTTCGGCATCGCGCAACCACGGCTGGCCATCGCCGGGCTGAACCCGCATGCCGGGGAGGATGGCACATTGGGCACCGAGGACCGCGACATCGTCGCCCCCGCCGTCGCCCTGCTGCGGGCCGAGGGGATCGATGCGCGCGGACCGATCCCGCCGGATACGCTGTTCACCGCCAAGGCGCGGCCGGGCTACGACGTGGCGCTCGGCCTCTATCACGACCAGGCGCTGATCCCGATCAAGACGCTGGACGTGGCGGGCGGGGTGAACGTGACCCTCGGCCTCCGCATCGTCCGCACCAGCCCGGACCACGGGACGGCGCTGGATATCGCCGGCACGGGCGAGGCCGATCCCGGCAGCCTGATCGCCGCCATCCGGCTGGCCGCCACCATTGCCGACCATCGCAGGAATGCCGCCCGATGACCCCCCCCCCGATGCCACCGATGCGCCTGTCCGTGAACGTCGATCATGTCGCCACCCTGCGGAACGCCCGCGGCGGCGCCTTCCCCTGCCCGGTGGAAGCGGCGCGGGCGGCGATGGCGGCCGGTGCCGACGGCATCACCGTGCATCTGCGCGAGGACCGGCGGCATATCCGCGACCGCGACCTGGAACGCATCGGCGCCGAGGTGGCGGGCCGGCTGAATTTCGAGATGGCGGCGACGGCGGAGATGATCGGCATCGCCGAGCGGCTGCGCCCGGCGGCCTGCTGCATCGTGCCGGAGAAGCGCCAGGAACTCACCACCGAGGGCGGCCTCGACGTGATCGCCGCCGGCGATGCGCTGCGCGATGCGGTGGCGCGGCTGGCCGCGGCGGGGATCGAAGTTTCGATCTTCATCGAGGCGGATGCGCGGCAGATCGCGGCGGCGGCGGCGATCGGCGCGCAGGTCATCGAATTGCACACCGGCGCCTATGCCGATGCCGCGCCGGATGGGCGGCCGGCGCATCTGGCGCGGCTGCGCGCCGGGGCGGCGGCGGCGGCGGCCTCCGGGTTGCTCTGCCATGCCGGCCACGGGTTGACCTACGAGACCCTGCCGCCGATCGCCGCCATGCCGGAGGTGGTGGAGGTCAGCATCGGCCACTTCCTGATCGGCCAGAGCGTCTTCGAGGGGTTGCCGGCGGTGATCCGCCGCATGCAGGCGCAGATCGCCGCGGCGCGGCAAGGGTAATCCACCGCGGCGCGGCAGGGGTAATCCGCCACGGCGCGGGGCGGCTAGGCCCCTGCTGCCGCCGCGATCATCGCCCCGGCCAGCAGGGTATAGGCCGCCGCCCAGGCCGCCTCGACCTCCGGAGTGAAAGCCGCGCCCAGGCCCTGGCCGAGGGTCCAGAGCAGGGCAGCGCCCACCGTCGCGTATTGCGCCTCGGTCACCCCATAGGCGATGTGCCGGCGGGCCAGCGCCTGCGCCGCCGGGACTACCTCTTCCGGCCGTTTCAGCCCGGCCACCACGAAGCCGATGGTCGTCATCAGCTTGGCGCCCTGTTCGGCCATGTCGGTCCTCGCGAAGAGCGGCCTGGCGGTCGGGTCGGTCTCGAACAGCCGGCCGTAGAACAGCGCCGCGGCCTGATCCTTGATGGGGATCACCTGACGGAAGCTGTTCTGCACAAGGGTCACCTGATCCGGTGTCATAACATTCTCCTGTTGGGCTGGCCGCATGAGGTCTTAATAGTTGCTGTCGTGCAACCAAAACCCGGGCATGATCGGCGCCCGTGGTTTGCCCTTGCCCCGCACTCATGGCTTAGTGACATTTCAGCCTGTCTTAGGGAATTCGATCTATGCCGGAAGCGCCGACGCCATCGCAGCTGCGACCACCGGTGTCGCCCGGCCCGGATCGCGCGGTGGAATACTCGGTCCCGGTGGGCGACACGGTGAAGACCACCACCTGCTACATGTGCGCCTGCCGCTGCGGCATCCGGGTCCATCTGAAGGATGGCCAGATCCGCTACATCGAGGGCAATCCGGACCATCCGGTGAACAAGGGCGTGCTCTGCGGCAAGGGCAGCGCCGGGATCATGACGCAATACTCCCCAGCGAAGCTGCGGGCGCCCTTGAAGCGCATCGGCCCGCGCGGCTCCGGCGAATTTGCCGAGATCAGCTGGGAGGAGGCGATGGAAACCGCCACCGGCTGGCTGAAGCATGTCCGGGAGACCGATCCGCGCCAACTCGCCTTCTTCACCGGCCGTGACCAGTCGCAGAGCCTCACCGGCTTCTGGGCCGCGCAATTCGGCACGCCGAATTTCGCCGCGCATGGCGGCTTCTGCTCGGTCAACATGGCGGCCGGCGGGCTCTACACCATCGGCGGATCGTTCTGGGAATTTGGCGAGCCCGACTGGGACCGGGCCAAGTATTTCCTGATGTTCGGCGTCGCCGAGGACCACGACAGCAATCCGATCAAGATGGGCCTCGCCAAGATGAAGGCGCGCGGCGCCAAATTCATCTCGGTCAACCCGGTCCGCACCGGCTATTCCGCCATCGCCGACGAATGGGTCGGCATCCGCCCCGGCACCGATGGGCTGTTTGCCCTGGCGCTCGCGCATGAGCTGCTGCGCACCGACCAGATCGACCTCGAATTCCTCGCGC
>JAQGIA010000318.1 GCA_028291445.1 Belnapia sp. | reverse complement strand
GTCCGTGAGTTCGACGCGCTCGTCATCGGCGCCGGATTTGCCGGCCTGTACCAGCTGCTTTGCCTGCGAGACCGGCTGGGCCTGAATATCCAGGTGCTGGAAGCCGGCGATGGCGTCGGTGGCACCTGGTACTGGAACCGCTACCCCGGCGCCCGCTGCGATTCCGAAAGCCACGCCTACAACTACACCTTCTCGAAGGAGCTCTTCGAGGAATGGGAATGGACCGAGCGCTACCCGGACCATGCGGAGATCCGCCGCTACCTCGACCATGTCGCGGATCGCTTCGACCTGCGGAAGGATATCCGCTTCGGCACCCGCGTCGTCGGCGCCCGCTACGATGAGGCCACCAACCGCTGGAGCGTGACGACCGAGGCCGGCGAGACGCTGATCACGCAATTCCTCATCACCGCTGTCGGCTGCCTCTCCACCGCGAATGTGCCGAAATTCCCCGGCCTCGAGGAATTTCAGGGCGACTGGTATCACACCGGCCAATGGCCGCATGAGGGCGTCGATTTCACCGGCAAGCGCGTCGGCCTGATCGGCACCGGCTCCACCGGCATCCAGGCGGCGCCGGTGATCGCCGAGACGGCAGCGCATCTCACCGTCTTCCAGCGCACCGCGAATTACAGCGTGCCCGCGCACAACGCGCCGCTGACGCCGGAATTCAAGGCTTGGGTGAAGCAGAACCACGCCGAGATCCGTCGGATCATGACCACCAACACCAACGGCCAGGCCTTCTTCATCGAGGACCGTTCGGGCCATGAGGTGACGCCGGAGCAGCGTCAGGCGTTGTACGAGGCCGCCTGGGCCAAGGGCGGCCTGCAGTTCCGCGGCGTCTTCAAGGACATGCTGCTCGACAAGTCGGTGAACGATACTGCCGCCGAATTCCTGAAGAACAAGATCCGCAGCATCGTCAAGGATCCGGCGACGGCGGAGCTGCTCGCCGATATCGACCACCCCTATGCCGCCAAGCGTCCGCCGATCGATACCGACTACTTCGTCACCTACAACCGTAGCAACGTCTCGCTGGTCAACGTAAGGGCCGCGCCGATCGAGCGCATCACCCCCACCGGCCTACGCACCCGGGATGCCGAGTATCCGCTCGACATCATAGTCTTCGCCACCGGCTACGATGCGATGACCGGCCCGCTGCTGAAGCTTAACATCGAGGGCCGTGACGGCCTGCCCTTGGCAAGGGCCTGGGAGGCCGGGCCGCGCAACTACCTCGGGCTGCAGGTGGCGGGCTTCCCGAATTTATTCACCATCACCGGGCCGGGTAGCCCCTCGGTGCTGTGCAACATGCCCGTCGCCATCGAGCAGCATGTCGAATGGATCACCGATTGCATCGCCCATCTGCAGGCGAAGGGCTTCTCACGGGTGGAGACCACCGAAGCCGCGCAGACAGAATGGATCGGCAAGGTAAATGAGGCGGCAACCGTCACCCTGCTGCCGCAGGCGCACCACTCCTGGTATCTCGGCGCTAATGTGCCGGGCAAGCCACGGGTCTTCATGCCTTATGCCGGCGGCATGGCACGCTACCGTGCTATCTGCGACGCGGTGACGGCGGAGGGTTACACCGGCTTCGCCCTGAGCTGATGATACCAAGCCTCGTTGATCAGAACCCATGCAGATGAGCACCTTCGCTCAGGACCAAAGCGGGTCTGCACCGAGGAGCCTCACCCTCAATAGGTTGGGGTCAGTGAGACTTGGTATGAGCCACCGCGGGTGACCGGTGACCTGGCGCAACCTTGGCCGCAATTGGCGCGAGACGCGGGGCGAATGCCAGCATGAGGAGGACGGTCGACCGAATGACACACCGGGCGCCCTTGATGACCGTGAGCGACCTGTTTGCGGAAATCAACAAACCTCAAGACGCTTGCCGGCGAGCAGTCCCGCCGGCAAGCGCCTAGGCAGTTCTGCTGCGGCGCGGGTAAGCCAGTAGTGGATCTACCATGCCGCACTGGCTCCACGCCGCGTTTTGCGTCATCCGCCGGGCGGGTACAGTAGCTTCAAAATTTGCCTATCATTGCAACGGCTACCGGCGGAAGCGCCAAGGCAGGTGGCGCTGTAGGAGATCGTAGAAGCATTGAAGGTTCTCCGAGCCTGCTCACTACGGCGCGAACTGCTATCCGTCGCTACGCAGCAGCTGAAACCTGATGCCCCTGCTCGCAGACCCAGCGCGCCTTGATGGCAGCGGCCAGCGCCCGCAGCGAGGCCCGCGGCGGCAGGTTCGAGAGGTAGTATTTGCGCTCGCCGCTCGAGCGCCACTCGCCGACCAGCCAGACCGCGCCGCCAGAGGGCCCTTGGTGCCGTGCCGCCAGGTTACCCGGCGCCACGAAAGGTCGGCCAGCACGGCATCGGCCTCGCAGGGCTCCTGGTCCGGCACCGGGTGCCGCTTGCGGCTGGTCGGCGGACCATCTGGACGTCGACGCCATAGACCTTCTGGTTACGCGGGATGCCGACCGCCCAGGTCAGGCCCCGCTCGCTCAACCCACGCCCACCGAAAGCATGCCCTTCTTCGGCAGCGCGGTGTCGTCGATCACCAGCGCCGCCTCGGGTCCGCCCACCAACCGCCCGGCCTGCTCGGCCAGCACCCGCCACAGCGGCGCGTCGT
>JAQGIA010000031.1 GCA_028291445.1 Belnapia sp. | reverse complement strand
GTCGGCGGTGCCGCCGACCGCGCGCAACGGCGGCAGGCCGGCGGATTGGGCGGCGGCACGCATCGCCTGGCTGCCGCCGGTGGTGCCGATCGGCACGATCTCGAGCGCATGCAGGCCGGCGACCAGGGCGCGGAAATCCACCTCCTCCGGCGCCGCTTCCAGGTCGGCGAGGCCGATGACCAGCGGCGCGAAGCGCAGGAAGCCGGGCGCCCGGCGGAATTGATCGCCCAGGGCCGGCAGCACCGCGTCGGGGCGGGCGTCCAGCAGGCGCAGCACCAGCAGGTTGAAATTGCCGGCACGGAGGCGGAATGCTTCAGGAAGCGTCTGGCTGCTCAAGGCGCTCTCGGACCTGCCGCGGCGGGCAAAGGGGTTATCGGGAAACCGGTGGCATGGCAGGCCAGCATGGATTGCCGTCCACCCCAAGGTCTATAGCCGCCGCACCGCGAGGGGCGAAGCCCGAATGCGGTATCCTCGGAAGGTTTGGCAAAGGTTTGCCGCCGATGGTTTGGCTTGCGGCGGGTCCCGGCCATACTGCAGGGACATATCAAGGAGGGCGCCATGCGTCCGATGACCCTGCTCGAGCCATTCCGCGCGCTGTTCTACGCCCCTTTCTACCTGGCCGAGGCGCGCGGCGGCTTCGCCCGGCATGGCATCGACCTGCGCCTGATCACCGCCGGCACCACCGATGCCGCGGCGGCGATGCTGCTGGCCGGCGAGGCGGATGTCGCCTGGTCCGGCCCGATGCGGCCGCTGCTGCTGCGCAGCCAGGACCCCTCCTGCACGCTGCGGAGTTTCTGCGCCGTGGTGATGCGCGACCCATTCCTGCTGCTCGGCGCCAGCCCGCGGCCGGGCTTCATGCTGCAGGATCTGGCGGGAATGACGCTCGGGCTGGTCTCCGAGGTGCCGACCCCGGCCTGGTGCCTGCAGGGCGACTTCGCCCGGGCCGGGATCGACCGCGGCGCGATCCGCACGGTGACGGACCGTTCGATGGCGGAGAATGCCGCGGGCGTCGTCGCCGGCGCGGTGGACGTGGCGCAGCTGTTCGAGCCCTTCGCCTGCCGGGTCGAGGATGCCGGCGGCGCGGTCTGGCATGCCCAGGCCGATCGCGGCGTCACCGCCTATACCAGCTTCTACGCGACCGAGGCGGGCATCGCGGCCAAGCGCCCCGAGTTGATGGGCATGATCCGGGCAATGGCCGAGGCGCTCGACTTCATCCGTGCGGCGCCGGCCGAGGAAATCGCCGCGCTGATCGCGCCGCGCTTCGCCGAGGTTCCGCCGGACCATCGGGTACGGGCCATCGCCCGCTACCAGGCGCTGCGCCTGTGGGACCATGGCCCGGTCTTCCCGCGCGCGGCCTTCGAGACGCTGGGCGCGGCGATGCTGGCCTCGGGCGTCATCGGCCATGTGCCGCCCTTTGAGCTTTGCGTCGACCAGGGCATCGTGGCGGAGGCGCTGGCGTAATGGGCGGGGCCAAGATGAGCGGGGGCAAAGCCACGCGGCCACCGGTCGGGACGCGGGCCGACTATCGCTGGTTCACCCCGGTGCCGACCCGCTGGATGGACAATGACGTCTATGGCCATGTGAACAACGTCACCTACTACAGCTGGATCGACACGGCAGTGGCGCAATTCCTGATCGAGCAGGGGGTGCTCGACCTGGCCAGCAGTGCCGAGGTCGGGCTGGTGGTGGAAACCCAGTGCCGCTACTTCGCGCCCATCGCCTTCCCCGACCGGGTCACCTGCGGGGTACGCTGCGGCCGGCTCGGCGGGGCCTCGATCCGCTACGAGGTGGGCGTCTTCCGCAACGACGAGCCGAGCGCCAGCGCCGAGGCGCATTTCATCCATGTCTACGTCGCCCGCGCCGAGCAGACCCGCAGCGTGCCGTTGCCGGTGAAGCTGCGGGAAGCTGCGGCCAGGCTGCTGCTGGGCCCGGACGGCCAGTTGACAAGCGGGCGGGGCGGGGTGTTGCAGGATGGCACCGACCCCGGAGGAAACCCATGCCCAAGCTGACCCGCCTCGCCATCCTCGACGATTACCAGGGCGTCGCCCTGACCCGCGGCCCCTGGGACCGGCTGCCGCAGGAGCTGACCATGGAGGTCTTCCGCGACACCATCACCGACCCCGAGGCGCTGGCGGCGCGGCTGGCGCCCTTCGACGCCATCCTGATGATGCGCGAGCGCACCCCCTTCCCGCAGAGCCTGCTGGCACGGCTGCCCAATTTGCGGCTGCTGATCACCACCGGCGCGCGGAACCGGAGCATCGACCTGGCGGCCGCGACCGCCCAGGGCATCACCGTCTGCGGCACGCCCGGCTTCGGCAATCCGACGGTCGACCTCACCTGGGGGCTGATCCTGTCGCTGATGCGGCGCATCCCGGAACAGCAGGCCTCGCTGCGGGCCGGCGGCTGGCAGCTCGCCCCGGGCGGCAGCGTCGGCGACACGCTGGAGGGCAAGACGCTGGGGCTGGTGGGGCTGGGCAATCTCGGGACGCGCGTCGCCCGGGTGGGCGCGGCCTTCGGGATGAAAATCATCGGCTGGAGCCAGAACCTGACCGCGGAGAAGGCCCAGGCGGCCGGCGCCACGGCGGTCGACAAGCCGACGCTCATGGCCGAGGCGGATGTGATCAGCCTGCACCTGGTGCTGTCCGACCGGTCGCGCGGGATCATCGGCGCTGAGGACATCGCCCGGATGAAGCGCAATGCGGTCATCGTGAACACCAGCCGCGGGCCGCTGATCGACCAGCCGGCGTTGATCGCGGCGCTGAAGGAAGGGCGGATCGCCGGCGCCGGCCTGGATGTCTTCGATGCCGAGCCGCTGCCGCCGGGCCATCCCATCCTGGCAGCGCCGAATACCGTGCTGACGCCGCATCTCGGCTACGTGACGGAGGAGAATTACCGGCAATACTTCCTCGGCGCTGTGGAGGCGGTGGAGGGCTACCTGGCCGGTGCGCCGGTGCGTCAGCTGCGCGCCGACTGAGCGGCAACCGCCCGATTTTTCGGCAGGCCATGGCCGAGGCTTGATTTCCGGCATCGATCTGCTCGCGGCATGAGCATTGCATGCAAGCGGGCAGATCGATGCCATAAGGATCAGGACCATGGCCCACGCCCGCCGCGCCTTGCTCGGCGCCGCCACCGCTCTCGCCGCCAGCGCCCTGCCTGCCCCTGCCCTGCAGGCCCAGGGCGTCGTGGTGAAGATGGGGGCGCTGCGGCTGATCCATTCCATCGCGCCCTTCCTTTACGAGCGCTTCCAGCCGGCCGGCATGCGGATCGAGGTGATCCCCTTCGAAAGCCCGACCGAGGGCAAGAATGCCGTGGTGACGAAATCGGTCGACTTCGCCGCCTTCGGCGTCGCCGCCGGCATCCTCGGCGCCGCGGCGCGGGAGCCGGTGACGGTGGTCGGCTCCTGCTGCGACCGCGGCATGGCGGTGGTATCCCGCAAGGACGGGCCGATCGCCACCCTGGGTGACCTGCGCGGCAGGAAGGTCGGCATCTGGCCAGGCTCGACCCAGGAGGTGTTCATCCTGGAACGGCTGCGGATGGAGGGGATGAGCATCCGCGACATCCAGTCGGTCCGGGTTTCCTTCAGCGAAATGGCCATTGCGCTGGCCCGCGGCGACATCGATGCCTATGTCGGGGCTGAGCCGGGCCCCGGCGTCTCGATCGCCTCGGGTATCGGGAAGATCGTCGAATATCCGTATTCGACGCCGATGGGCTCCCTGAACATGGTCTTCGCCACCCATCCGGACACCATTGCGCAGCGCCCCGATCTGGTGCGCGCCATGCTGAAGGTGCATCGCCAGGCGAGCGAGTTCGGCATGGCCAACCGCGAGGTGACGATCGAGACCGCGGTGGCGCGGCTCGGCATGCGGCGCGACGCGCTGGAGGTCAGCCTGCCGAATGTCGAGCTGAACTGGCAGATGACGCCGGAGATGGTGACGCGGGCCAAAACCTACGCCGAGCATATGCTGAGCCTGAAGCAGATCCGCGCGCTTCCCGATTTTTCGACCTTCTTCAACCCGAGCTTCTCGGACGAGTTGGCCAAGGCCGCCGCATGACGACTGCCGCAGCGCGCGGCATCTCGCCGCGCCAGGCGCTGCTGGCGGTCGCGGCGCCGATTCTCGGGCTGGTCGCCTGGCATCTGGGAACCGCCGGGCCGGGCTATCACCTGATCCCGCCGCCCTGGGACGTGGCGGTGCAATGGTGGGACCTCGCCTTCGGCGGCATCTGGGACGTCCTCTATTCGGCCACGCTGTTCGAGCATGCCGCGGCCAGCCTCGGCCGGGTCTATGGCGGCTTCGCCCTTGCCGCATTGGTGGCGCTGCCGCTGGGGATGCTGATCGGCCGCATCGCCGTGGTGCGCGACCTGCTGGACCCG
>JAQGIA010000296.1 GCA_028291445.1 Belnapia sp. | reverse complement strand
TTGAAGGCGACGCCGCGCTTCGCCGAGCTGCTGGGGGTTACCCTCTGATGCGCATCGCCCTGCTCGGCTTCTCCATCGAATGCAACCGCTTCGCCCCGCCGGCGACGCAGCGCGACTTCGACACCCGCTGCTGGGTCGCGGGCGAGGGGCTGGTCGCCGATGCCCGCGGCGCCTCGCCCAAGGCGCTGGGCGAGATGCCCGGCTTCGTCGCCGACATGGATGCGGCCGGGCCCTGGACCCCGCTGCCCATCCTGCTGGCCATGGCCGAGCCGAACGGTCCGGTCGAGCACATTGCCTTCCAGCGCATGATGGATATCTGGCGCAGCGGGCTGGAGGCGATCCGTGGCCAGGTGGATGGGGTCTATTGCGTGCTGCATGGCGCCGGGCTGACCACCGAATTGGATGACCCGGAAGGCGCCCTGCAGGCGCTGGTGCGGGAGGTGCTGGGGCCGGTGCCGCTGGTCTGCAGCTACGACCTGCATGCCAATGTCTCGGACGCGATGGTGCGGGACTGCGACGGGTTCGTCGGCTACCGGACCAACCCGCACCTGGATATGCGCGAGCGCGGTGCCGAAAGCGCCCGGTTGCTGCGCCGGCTGCTGGCCGGAACGCCTGCCTTCCGGGCCTTGCACCGGCTGCCGATCGTGGCGCCGACCGTCTCCTTGCTGACTGCCCAGGGTCCCTATGCCGAGGTGATCGACCTCGGCCAGGCGCTGGCGGCGGAGGATGACCGGGTGCTGAACGTCTCGGTCATGGGCGGCTTCGCCTATGGCGACACGCCCTTCAACGGCATGGCGGTGATCGTCACCGCGACCGACCAGGCGGTGGCCGATGCGCTGGCCCTGCGGCTGGCGGAAGCCGCCTGGGCCCGGCGCGACCGCTTCGTGGCGCGGCTCACCGCGCTGGAGGAGGCGACCCGGCTGGCGCTGGAAAGCCCGGTGCCGCTGGCCTTCGCCGATGTGGCCGACAATCCCGGCGGCGGCGGCCGGGGCAATACCATGCATATCCTGGCCGCCTTCCATGCCGCCGGGGTCACCGGTTGCCTGGTCGGCGTCATCCACGATCCGCTGCTGGCGGCCGAGGCCCATGCGCAGGGCCAGGGCGCCCGCTTCACCGCGCGCTTCAACCGGCCGCAGGGAACGCTCGCCGCCGATGATGCCTTCAGCCGGCCCTTCGCCGCCGAGGCCGAGGTGGTGGCGCTGTCCGATGGCAGGGTCACCGGGCGGCGCGGCATCTATGGCGGCACGGCGATGACCTTGGGCGCCACCGCGGCGTTGCGGCTCGGCGGCATCACCGTGGTGGTCATCTCCATCCGTACCCAATGCGCCGATCCGGCCTTCCTCGAGCACCTGGGTCTGGATATCGGGCAGGCGCGCAGCGTGGTGGTGAAGTCCCGTGGGCATTTCCGTGGTGGCTTCGATGAGTTCTTCGACCACGGTCGGATCGTCGAGGTGGATGCGCCGGGGCTTACCTCGCCCATCCTGGCACGCTTCGACTGGACCAAGCTGCCGCGGCCGGTGCTGCCGCTGGACCCCGAGACAGGTTGGACCGCATGACCCTCGACGAGCTGCCGACCCCCTGTCTGGTGCTCGACCTCGGGCGGCTGAAGCGCAACCTCGCGGCGATGCAGGCGGCGGTGGACCGTCACCCTGGCCTGGTGCTGCGGCCGCATCTGAAGACTGCGAAGAGCATCGAGGTGGCGAAGCTGGCCTCGCCCGGCTTCGGCCCGGTGACGGTCAGCACCCTGGCCGAGGCACGGTACTTCGCCGCGGCCGGCTGGCGCGACCAGATCTATGCGGTGGGCATCGTCCCGGCCAAGCTCGATGCCGTCGCCGCGCTGAATGCCGCCGGCGCCGATATCAAGGTGATCACCGACGACCTGGCGGTGGCCGAGGCCATCGCCGCGCATCCCGGCCCGCTGCGGGCGCTGATCGAGGTGGATGTCGGCGAGGGCCGTGGCGGCATCCCACCGGATGACCCGGCGCTGCCGGCGATCGCCGCCGCGCTCGGCGAGCGGCTGGCCGGCGTGCTGAGCCATTCGGGCCATAGCTACAACGGCCGCAGCCCCGACGACATGGCCGCCATCGCCGAGGCGGAGCGGGCCGGGATCGTCGCCGCCGCCGAAGCGTTGCGCGCTGCCGGGCATGCCGTGCCGATCGTCTCGCTCGGCTCCTCCCCCACCGCGCTTCATGCCCGGGGGATGGCTGGCGTCACCGACGTGCGGGCCGGGGTCTATATGTTCGGCGACCTGTTCCAGGCCCAGCTAGGCACCCACGCCGTCGAGGATATCGCGTTGACCGTGCTGGGTTCGGTGATCGGCCGCAGCGCCGCGCGCAATACGCTGCTGCTGGATGCCGGGGCGCTGGCGCTGTCGAAGGACCGCAGCACCCAGGCGGCGCCGCGCGACTACGGCTTCGGGCTGGTGCTGGACAGCGACGGGCGCCCGGGGCTAGGCGAGGCCATCATCGCCCGGGCCTACCAGGAGCATGGCGAGGTGCGCAGCGACGCTCCGCTGCCGATGCTGCCGCTCGGCACCAGGCTGCGGGTCGCGCCCAATCACTGCTGCCTGACCGCGGCGGCGCACGACCGCTATTACGTGGTTGACGGCGGGCGCGCGGTGGTCGCGGTCTGGGAGCGGGTGAACGGTTGGTAGATCAGGCCTTCTTGCGCGGCTTGCGCGGCCGGGGCGGTGGCTTCAAGGCGGCCTTGACCGCCGCCCGCTGGGCCTGGCGCAGCGCATTGGCGCCCTGGCCCATCCACCATCCGCCGGCGCGGTTCATGGCGGAGAGCCAGAGGCTGCGTGGCGAACCCTTCATCGGCCTGATCCTCGCTGGTGCAGATGCAACGCGCGGCGCCCCGGTTGGCTGCCGGGGCCGCGCTGATCCGGGCGGCATCGCCGCCATCCCTTGAAGGAAACGCCCATGGCCCGCCGCTGGCTGTCGTTGCTCTATGTCCAGGTGCTGATCGCCATCGCCCTCGGCGTCATCCTGGGCGCGTTCTGGCCGGAGACCGGGGCGACGCTGAAACCGCTCGGCGACGGCTTCATCAAGCTGATCAAGATGGTCATCGCCCCGGTGGTCTTCTTCACCGTCGTCCATGGCATCGCCAGCGTGCAGGATGCCGGGCGGGTCGGCCGCGTTGGCGTCAAGGCGCTGCTGTATTTCGAGGTCGTCTCGACCTTCGCCCTCGCCATCGGCCTGCTGGTGGCCAAGGTCTTCCGGACCGGCTCCGGCTTCAACATCGACCCCAGCCAGCTCGATGCGCATGCCATCCAAGGCTATACCCAGCGCGCCCAGTCGGACAGCTTCACCGCGCATCTGATGGCGATCATCCCGGATACCTTCATCGGCGCCTTCGCCCAGGGGGAGCTGCTGCAGGTGCTGCTGCTGGCAGTGCTGACCGGCTTCGCCATCAACGCCCTGCCGAATGCGGCGCGCGAAGCGGTCAGCCACGCGGTCAATACGCTGAGCGAGATTTTCTTCGGCGTGGTCAAGATCGTGGTGCGGGCCGCCCCGGTCGGTGCCTTCGGGGCCATGGCCTTCACCATCGGCGCCTATGGCATCGGCTCGCTGCTGAAGCTGGGCGAACTGGTGGCGACCTTCTACCTGACCTCGGCGCTGTTCGTGCTGCTGGTGCTGGGCAGCATCGCCCGGTTCTGCGGCTTCTCGATCATCCGCTTCATCGCCTATATCCGCGAGGAATTGCTGATTGTCCTCGGCACCTCCTCCTCCGAGAGCGTGCTGCCGCAGCTGATGCGGAAGCTGCAGCGGCTCGGCTGCTCGCCCAATGTGGTCGGGCTGACGGTGCCGCTGGGCTATAGTTTCAACCTCGACGGCACCAATATCTACATGACCCTGGCGACGCTCTTCCTCGCTTATGCCACCAATACGCCGCTGACCTGGACGCAGGAGCTGACGATCCTGCTGGTGGCGATGCTGACCTCGAAGGGGGCGTCGGGCGTGACCGGGGC
>JAQGIA010000288.1 GCA_028291445.1 Belnapia sp. | reverse complement strand
TTCTGCGCCTCGGTGAAGGCCGAGAGCGGCATGGTGCAGGACCGTGTCGCCACGCCATCCACATGCACCGTGCAGGCGCCGCATTGGGCGACGCCGCAGCCGTATTTGGTGCCGGTCATGCCGAGCTGCTCGCGGATTACCCAGAGCAGCGGCGTCTCGCCGTCCGCATCGACATCGACGACGCGGCCGTTCACGTTCAGCTTGGCCATCCCACACCTCCACCGGTTTTGTCGCGAGACTAGCCGGGAAGGTGGCGACGTTCCAACAAGTTACAATCTATCGGCAGCTCAGGCGGAAACCGTCTCGCTGACCGTCACATAGGGCTGCCGCGTCACCCGATCCATGTTCTGGCCCTCGATCCGCAGCAGCCGGGTGGAGCCGTCCCGCCGCGGCGAATGCAGCACGCCCGGCTCGTACAGATAGGCATCGCCCGGTTGCAGGGCATAGTCGCGGACCGGCTTCGCCTGGCCGGGCGCATCGGCGGTCGGCCGGGCCAGGCATTCGTAGTCGGTCATGATGGTCTCGCCCGTGGCCTGGCCATAGATCGCCCAGGAAGGCCCGTGGTCGTGCGGCTTGCTGGTCTTGGCGCCCTCATAGGCATGGGCGAGGATGGTGAAGCCCAGCTCCGGATCCTCGTAGAGCACATGCCGCTCCGGCCCGCCGGCCGGGATATAGGTCTCGACGAAATCCGTGTCCTGCAGGATCTGCTGGACCAGCTCGGTGACCGCGACCCGGCCTTCCGGCCCGGGGTGGGACGCCAGGGCGGTCTTGCACTGGGCGGCGAATTGTTCGAGCGACATACCCATCGGCATGGCCTCCTGTTGATGCTGGCGGATCAGGCTAGGCCGACCCCATCGGGTGTCAACCGCGCCGGTCGCCGTCTTTCTGGGGCCGCCGCCGCCCGGTCGCATTGGACTCCCGCCCGGGTAGGCTTCTACTATAAGCCGCAAGTAATCACCGTGGCGGATGACAGAAAAATGACAGACGAACGACTCGTCCTTATTGCCGATCTGCTTGAATTGCGGGCGGATGGCCAATACGGGCTGCACGCCATCAACCAGCGCCAGCACGCGTTGCAGGCCGCCTGGCTGGCCGAGCGGCAGGGCTGCCCGCCGGCGTTGATCGCCGCCGCGCTGATGCACGACATCGGCCATCTGGTGCATGGATTGGGCGACGACCCCGCCGCCGCGGGCCTGGACGATGAGCATGAGGCGGTGGGCAACGCCTTCCTCGTCCGCTGGTTCGGGCCGGAGGTGACCGAGCCGGTGCGGCTGCATGTCGCCGCCAAGCGCTTCCTCTGCGCGACCGAGGCGGATTACTTCGGCAAGCTCTCGGCCGATTCCGTGCTCAGTCTGTCGTTGCAGGGCGGCCCGATGTCCGCCGAGGAGGTCGCCGCCTTCCGCGCCCTGCCGCAGGCCGCCGCCGCGGTGCAGCTGCGCCGCTTCGACGAGGCGGCCAAGGTGAAGGACTTGGCCACCCCGCCGGTCGGGCATTTCATGGCCCATGTGGCCGGCTGCATCCGGCCGGCCTTGGGCGATGGCCGGCGCTGACCGAAGCGCCTTACATGCTCCGGCCTTTTGTCATACGGCCTTCGGATGATCACGCACTACGACGCGATCTCCCAGCCGCACGATGGCGATCACCGAGGGCCGCGGCGAAAACTACGGAAGCCGGTTGTATGAAGCTTCCGCTACTCCGCTGCCAGGGGGGGCGCCAGGGCCGCGGCCGGTGGGTCGAAGGCGCGGATCGGCGGCAGGTTGCCGGTGAACCGCTCCACCTCCACCGTGGTCAACTGCCCGGTGCAGCCCTGGGCGAGGCGCGAGGTGCCGACATCCCGCGTCAGCACATTCGGGTTGCCATGGACGCACAACGCGCCATCCTCCAGCGGATCTTCCGGGTCGTACCAGGCCCCGGTCGGCAGCTGCACCACGCCCGGTGCCACATCCGTGGTGACCGCGGCGGTGGCGAGGCAGGCGCCACGCGCATTGCGCAGCTTGACCACGTCGCCCTCGGCGATGCCGCGCGGCGCCGCATCGGCCGGGTTCATCCGCATCACCTCGCGGCCACGCCGCTTCATGCCGTCGCTATGGCCGCCGAAGTCGAACTGACTGTGCAGCCGGGTCGCCGGCTGGTTCGCCACCAGCCGCAAGGGCGCCGCCGCGCTGGGTACGTCCTGCGGCGGCAGCCAGGCCGGGTGGCCCGGGCAATCGGGGTAGCCGAAGCCGGCGATGGTGGCGGAGGCGATCTCGATCCGGCCACTCGGCGTCGGCAGCGGATGCGCCTCCGGATCGGTGCGGAAGTCGCGCAGGATGCCACCGTCGTCGGCTTCCTGCGGCAGCTCCAGCGTACCCTGCGCCCAGAATTCGTCGAAGCCGGGCGCCGGTAGGCCCAGCGCGGCGAGGCCCTTGCGGGTCGGCTCGTACAGGTGCCGCAGCCAGTCCCGCGCGCTGCGTCCCTCGGTGAAGGCGGGGCCGCTGCCGAGCCGCTCGGCCAGGGCGGCGAATATCGCATAATCGTCGCGCGCCTCGCCGAAGGGTTCGGCGACCTGGTGCATGGCCACCATCAGCGGGTCGGTCGGGGCGGCGCCGATATCCTCGCGCTCCAGGGTCATGGTGCAGGGCAGCACGATATCGGCGTGGCGCGCCGTCGCCGTCCAGGCGATCTCGTGCACCACCAGCGTCTCCACCGCGGCGAATGCGCGCTTCAGCCGGTTGAGGTCCTGGTGGTGGTGGAAGGGATTGCCGCCGGCCCAATAGACCAGGCGGATATCCGGGTATTCCATCCGCTTGCCGTTGTAGTCGAAGCCCTGGCCCGGGTGCAGCAGCATGTCCGAGATGCGGGCCACGGGAATGAAGGCGCCGACGCCGTTCTTGCCCTGCGGCAGCGCGGCGGATGAGACGGCGTTCTGCCGCCGGCCGTAATGCGCCAGCGCGCCGAGCGCGTAATTGTAGCCACCGCCGGGCAGCCCGATCTGCCCCAGCATCGCCGCCAGCACGCAGGCCATCCACACCGGCTGCTCGCCATGCTCCTGGCGTTGCAGCGAATGCGCCACGGTGACGAGGGTGCGCTTGCCCACGGCCTGTATCGCCATGGCCGTGATGCGCGCGGCGGGGATGCCGCAGATGGCGGCGGCCCAGGCCGGGTCCTTCGGTTGGCCATCGGCGCGGCCGAGCAGGTAGGCCTCGAACACGTCCCACCCCGCGCAATAGCGTTCGATGAAGCCGCGGTCGTGCTGGCCCGCCGTCACCAGCGCATGCGCCATGCCGAGCATCAGCGCGGTATCCGTGCCGGGGATGATCGGCTGCCATACCGCCCCCGCATCCTCCGGCAGGTCATCCTTCAACGGGCCGATGAGCAGGAATTCGCAGCCCCTGGCCCGGGCCGCCGCCATGGCGCCACGCTCGACGTGCCGGCTGATGCCGCCCGAGGCGACCATGCTGTTCTTCAGCGCCATGCCGCCGAAAGCGAGCACCACCTCGGTATGCTCGGCGACCGCTTCCCAGGTGACGTTGCGCCGGGCGACGGCGTCGATCGGCCCCAGGATATGCGGCAGGATGACGGTGGAGGCGCCGGCGCTGTAGCTGTTCACGCTGCGGACGTAGCCGCCGACCG
>JAQGIA010000285.1 GCA_028291445.1 Belnapia sp. | reverse complement strand
CGAGAATGCCGGCACCACGGTGATCGCGCTGGGCGACGGCAACCTCGTCATCCTCGCCGGCGTGCCCATGGCCGCGCTCGGCGCCGCGGATTTCCTGTTCGGCTGAGCGCCTTCGGGCACCGGGGCTGCTAGGCTGGTGCCCGACCAGCACCAGCGGGGGCCGCATGCACGATACCGCCGAGATCTGCGAGGCCGCGGCGCGACGGCTGCTGGACCCGGCCGCCCCGGCAACGGCAGAGGCGCTCGACTTTCTCGACTGGCTGGCTTGCCCGGTGCCGGCCAGCCCTGGCCCGGTCGAGCGGAACCGCGCCCTGCTGCTGCGCGCCGCCGCCCGCTTCGACCGGCTGTTCAGCCTCGATTGCCCGACCGCGCCCGGCCTCGCGGTCTTCGGCGCCGAGGTGCCGCTGGACTTGCTGGCCATATCCGGCCCGGCCCCAAGCCACGGTTCCGCCAGCGTGTCCGGCACCGGCGCCAGCCTGCTCGACGCCTTCGAGGGCTGCATCGGAGAGGGCATCGAGCTGCTCTCCTCGGTCGCCACCGCCGCCGACCGCATCCTGGCCGTGCCGCCGCGGCAGGATTGCACGGCCTGGCTGGACCGCATCCTGCCGCCCGGCGTGGTGCCGGATGGCTGGGTGGAGGTGCTGCGGCTGGATGGACCAGGAGGAAATGCCTGGCTGCCGGCCGGGCTCTGCCTGCGCCGTGCGACGCCGGATTTCGCCCCGCCCTGGCCGCTCAGCATCGGCTGCGCCGCCGGTCCCACGCCCGCGGCGGCGGCGCTGCATGGCCTGCTGGAACTGATCGAGCGCGATGCCGCGGCGCTGTGGTGGCGTGGCGGCCGGCGTGGCCGGCCCGTGCCGCTCGAGGATCCGGCGATGGTGGGCACGGTCGCCTTGCTCGCCCGGCTGCGCCAGGCCACGACCGGCCGGGTGAGCTGGCTGCTCGACCTCACCACGGATCTCGGCGTGCCGGTGATCGCGGCGATTTCCACCGCGACGGATGGGCGCGGCTTCTGCTGCGGCCTCGCCGCCCGCACCACCCGTGCCGGCGCGGCGCGGGCCGCCGTGCTGGAAATGGCGCAGATGGAAATGGCGCATGCCGTGGTGTTGGCGAAGCAGGCGGAGCGTGGCCATGCCGCGCTGAACCCACGCGATCATGCGCTGCTCGCCCGTCATGCCGGCATCGACGCCGCCACCTGCGCCCTGCTGCACCCACAAGGTACCGTTTCGGTTACAGCGGCGCTGCCGGAGGCGCCCGATGCGGCGATGGCGGCGCTGATCGCCCGGCTCGGCGCGCGCGGTCTGCCTGTCTATGCGCTCGATCTCACGCGTCCGGCCTTGGGTGTGCCGGTGGTTCGTATGCTTTGTCCAGGGTTGGAGGTGGAGCCTTCCTGCAACAGCGGTCCGCGGTTGCGGGACTGGCACGATCGTTGCGGTAGCAATGATTGCCACGCGAATGGAATTGCGTTGATGTGAGCCCGACCAACCTCGGTCATGCCGGGATGGGAGCAATGGAACAGCCTGCCTCGCTGATCGCCGCCATCGTTGAAAGCCGCGGCACCCCTACCGTCGCGACGCGGCTGCAGGTGTCGATGTTCGGCCCGATGCAGGCGATCCATGCCGGGCGGGAGGTGCGGCTGCGCAGCCGCAAGGCGCGCGCCCTGCTCGGCTACCTGCTGCTGGCCGAAGGCGGCGAGGAAACCCGCGAGCGGCTCGTCGGCCTGTTGTGGAGCGAAACCGGCGAGGACAAGGCGCGCGCCTCGCTGCGCCAGGTCGTGCATGAGTTGCGTGAGGCGCTTGAAGCGGTCGGCAGCACCGCCTTGCGCGCCGGACGGTTGAACATCGCGCTCGATATGGCGGCGATTGTGCCAGAGGCGCGCGAAGTGCTGCGCGCCGCGGAGCGTGGCGTGGCGCATCCGCTGCTGCTCGGCACGCAGCGGTTGAGCGAGGCCCTGCTGCAAGGCCTCGACGATCTCGATCCGGCCTTCCGGGGCTGGCTCCTGGTGACGCGTCAGAGCTATCACGACCGGCTGGTCCGCGCGCTGGAGACGGCGCTGCGCCTGCCGAGCCAGCCGCGCGCGACCCGGCAGCGGCTGGCCGATGCGATCCTGAAGCTGGATCCCACGCATGAGGAGGCCTGCCGCGACCTGATGCGCGGCAGCGCCGAGGCGGGCGACACGGTCGGCGCCCTGCGCGCCTATGAGCAGCTCTGGCGGCTGCTCGAGGATGAATACGATACCGAGCCCTCGGCGCCGACCCAGGCGCTGGTGGCCGACATCAAGCTCGGCCGCATCGGTCCGCCGGCCGGTGACCTGGCGGAGGCGCAGTATGCCGTGCCGCCGCCGCAGCAGCCGGCGAGCACCCTGGCGCGCATCGCGCTGCTGGTCGAGCCTTTCGCGGTGAATGGCGTCGGACAGGATCAGTTGCATCTCGCGCAGGGCTTCCGCCACGACCTGATCGCCTGCCTGGTGCGCTTCCGCGAATGGTTCGTCGTCGATGGCACGTCCCTGCCGCCGCTGGCCGAGACCGCCGCCCGGGTCTCCGGCCGCTACCGGATCAGCGCCACCACCTATCAGGCGGGCGACCGCATCAGCATGGTGCTGACCTTGGCCGAGCAGGATAGCGGGATTTTCGTCTGGTCGGAGCGGATGGAGCTGCGGCTCGACAACTGGTTCGAGGCGCATCGCGATATCCTCCGCCGCATCGCCATCGCGCTCAACCTGCAGATCAGCTCCGCCCGGCTGCAACGGCTGTCGCTGGAAGCGGATGTCTCGCTGGAATCCTACGACCGCTGGCTGCGGGCGACAGCGATGATCCGCAGCTTCAGCCCGCAGAATTGGGTGCGCGCCGGTCAGCTTTTTCAGGAATGCATCGACAAGACGCCGGGTTTTTCCTCGGCCTATAGCGGCCTCGCGCAGATGGAGAACACGGTCCATATCAGCCATCCGGGCGAGCGCCGCAGCCGGGAGCGGGAGAAGCGCGCGGTGGAGCTGGCCCGGCGCTCGGTTGCCCTCGATCCGACCGATTCGCGCGCCCAGCTCACGCTCGGCTGGTCCCTGGCGATGAGTAACCAGCATGCCCAGGCCGAAGTGCCGATGCGCCTCGCCTGCGAGCTGAACCCGAACGATAGCTGGACGCTGATCTCGGCGGCATTGTTCCACAGCTTCAGCGGCAACCACGACCAGGCCGCCGAGCTGGCGATGGACTCGCTGGAGAAAAGCTTGACCCCGAGCCAGACGCACTGGGGCTATCAGGTCACCATCGCCTATCTGCGTGGCGACGACCTGGCGACCCTGGACGCCTGCGATCGCGCCCAGGATGTCATCCGCACCCTGCCGGCCTGGCGCGCCGCGGCGCTGACCAACCTGGGCCGTCCGTCGGAAGCCGCGCAAGCCGCCGAGCGCTTCCTGCGCGGCCTGCGCGGCAGCTGGTTCGCCGCCGCGCCGCCGACCGATGCGGATATGGTGCGCTGGCTGCTGCACCTTTATCCCTTCCGCCGGGTCGAGGAATGGACCCGGCTGCGCGATGGTGTCGCCGCGGCCGGCCTGCCGACGGAAGGCGCCCGGCACGGCGACTGGTAGCTTTATTGGCAATTGGCGATGGTGTAGTCGCCGATGCGCTGGGCGTGGAAGCGCAGCCGCGCAGGCAGGTCCGGCAGCGGCGTCTGGGCCTGGCCCTCGTAGCTGTCGCCGTAGAAGACCGGCAGCGTATAATCCTGGGTCTGCAGCGCCGTCTCGGCGGCTTGCAGCAGATTGGCCGGCGGGATCCGCAGCAGCAGCCGGTCGCTCCGGCCGATGACCACGTCCAGATCGACGATCCGCGGCGGCAGCACCACCCCGGTCTGCGCCCGCGCCAACTGCTGCTTCAGTTCGCAGAGGTCCTTCGGAACGGGGTAGTGCTGCCCATCCCCGAGGTAGTTGGTCCCGGTGGACCAGGTCTTCACCAGCTTGCCCCAGTTCTCGAAATTAACGGGTTCCATATCCATCGGCTCGGTCGGGTCGATCATCGCTTTGTCTCCTTGCAGGGGGCACAGAAAGGCGGGAGTCACAGAAAGGCGGAGGTCACAGGAAGGCGGGGTCGGCTGTCTGAAGGTCGAGCCGGCGGGCGACGAAGGCGACCAGCCCCGGCATGTCGTGCAGCACCGGGCTGTCGGGGAAGCGCCATTGGCCGAGCCGGGCCGCGCAGAGCCGGTCGAGCGCCGTGGCGAGGCCGCCCTTGCCCTGCTCGGCCGGCAGCGGGTCGCGCAGCAGGGCGCCATGGACGGTCTCGGCCAGCAGCACGGAGCCGAGGATGCCGAGGCATTCCCCGTCTGCCTCCCGTTCCGCCTCGAACAGCACGTAGAAGGGCAGCGGCGGATCGGCTGCCAGCGCCGCCACATCCGCGTCGCCGAGCTGACTGAGCCAGGGCTTGGCGCCGATCCATTCGGCCAACGCCCGCCGCCGCAGGGCGGCATCCAGCAGCATCGGCGAGCGTGCCGCCAAGGCCGGCCGCAACTGCCGCAGCTTCGCCGCGAGGTCGTTGACCGAGCGCAGCCCGGCGAGGCCGGCGCTCATCAGGTCGCGGAAGGCGATCCCGAAGGGCGCGCCGGCGGCGATCGGGTCGAATAGCCCATCGGCGACCAGCATGGCGCTGTGCCGCGGCCCGAGCTTCATGCTGGCATTCGGCGCCGGATGGCCGGGCAGCGCGAAGAATTGCGACCAGCGCAGCACCCAGTCCCGCCGCAGCGGCAGCGCATTCGGGCTGCGGCTGGAGGTGAGGCGGATCAGCCCGGCCAGCGAGGCATCGGCGATCTCGCCGATCTGGTAGCGGTCGCGCGGCATGGCATGGCCGAAGCGGCTGGCGCCATGGGAAAACTCCAGCGCGATGGCGCCATCCGCGGCCGCGTCCAGCAGCGCCGGCGCCGGGCCGGCATAGGCCGCGCGCACCGCCGGGTCGAGCAGCCGGGGCAGCAGATCCTCGCGCAGGATGGTGCGGAAGACCAGCGCCGTCGCTTCCTGGGCCACGGCGAAGCGGGCGGCGACCGCCTGCCGCGCCGCCTGGACCGGCAGGCTGGGGGCGGGCGGCAGCATGCCGAGGATGGCGTTGTGCAGCATCTCGAACAGGCTGGTGACCTGGGCCAGCAGCGCATTCTGGTCGTTGCGCGCATCGGCGATCAGCGCCTCGCCCTGGCCGCCGCGGGCACCGAGCGTGCCGGGGGTGCCGGCCCGGCCGATGTCGCGGAAGGCCGGCTTGGCCGGGTCCGGCTCGCCCACCTTCCCGCGGATCGCGGAGAGCCGGAAGCGGCTGCGCGACTGGTCGCGGATGTCGTCGGGGACGAAGGCGAAGGGGCAGGCGCCGGGGCCGTCGCCATACAGCGTCCGCAGCCGCAGCGGCGCCCCGTGGGTATTCGCGACGCCCGGGGTGGTCGGCGCCGGCGCCCAGAAGGCGGCGCTGCTGGCGACCAGGTCATGCGCCATCAGCTGCAGCAGATAGGTATAGCCGGAGGGGATCCGCGGATTCTCCGCCACCCCCGCCGAACCCATGGCGGGCCGGTCGCTCATCAGCAGCGCCAGGCCGCGCAGGCGCCGCCGCAGCGTGGCGAGGGCGGTCGCGCATTGGCGCGGGTCGGCGCCATCCACCTGGAAGCGCTCGGCCGGTGTCGGGTCGCCCAGGAAATGCCGGAATCCCGGCAGGGCGCCGAGAATACTGCCAGGCGGCGGCTCGGCCGCAGCCCCGCTGGATAAGTTATGCATCGGGCAAGACGCGACCGCGCCGCTTTCCATCGTCATCCGTCCGGTTCCCCTGGAGCTTGCTGGCGCGATAGTCGCACCGCGGCGTGACCTCAGCGTGATTCCTCGTTGCAGTCCGGCAGGCCGGGCAATCGAGCCGCTTTCACGCCGATTTTCACGCTGGCAATCACGCTGGGGTCACGGAGCGGGCCGCAGTCTTCCCCGCATGCGACGGCCATTTCCCAGCTCCATGCGGTGAGGCGCCCCATGACCCATATGCCGATCCAGGCCACCTGCCCGGTTGGGCTGCCGCAGGCCTCGGCGCTGCCGGACCCGCGGGTGCTGCTCGACGATACGCTGGCCCGGCTGCGCGCCGCCGAGCCGGTCGCACCGGTCATCGAGGCGCTGGCCGAAGGCCTGCGCTGGCTGCGCGGCACCGCCGCGCCGGCCGCCTGGCAGCGCAGCATCGCTGCGGTGCGCAAGCATCCGTTGCTGGCGGTGCTGCACCAGAATCCGCTGGCCCGCCGGTGCTTTCACAAGCCGCGCGGCTTCGCCGGCGACGCGCCCATGCTCGACATGCTGTACCTGGGCGAGCCGGCGCTGGCCAATGAGCCGACGACGCCGCTCGGCCTGGCGTTGTTTCGCCGCGACCTGGCATCCGCCTCCGCCGCGGCGGCGCGGGCGCGGATCGGCCTGATGGCGGCGCGGATCGACGCGGCGGCCGAGGCGCGGCGCAGCCCGCATGTGCTGGCGCTGGGCTGCGGCCATCTGCGGGAAGCCGGGCTGTCGCGGGCGGTGCAGGAGGGCCGCATCGGCCGCTTCGTGGCACTGGACCAGGATGCGGCCTCGCTTGCCGTGGTCCAGGTGGAGCAGGCGGCGCATGGGATCGAGACCCTGCACCGCAGCTCCAAGGCCACCTTCGACGGCACCCTGCCGCGCGGCGGCTTCGACCTGATCTATGCCGTGGCGCTGTACGACGACCTGACCGACCGCTTGGCGCATACCATCACCGCGGCCTGCTTCGCCCTGCTGCGACCGGGCGGGCGGCTGCTGGTGGCCAATACCGATCGCGCGCTGGGCGAGGCCGGCTACCTCGAGGCCTGCCACGACTGGGTGCGCTTCCAGCGCGATGCCGCCGGGATGCTGCGGCTGGCTCATGGTATCCCCTCAGCCGAGACCGCGCTGTGCCACCTGCTGCCGGGCGCCGGGCCGGAGCAGCATGTGCTGGAGATCGTCCGGCGTGGCGGTGCGGCATGATCCAGGCAAGGCCGGCGATGATGGTGCCCGAGGGTTTCGTGGTGGCGATGCGGGGCGGCTTTTCCCGCGCGCCCTATGGCACACCCTTCCGCCATGGCCAGGCGCAGGCCACCTGGCTGATCGTCTGCCGCTGGGGGATGGAGGGCGAGTACCTCAGCATCGCCCAGGCCGAGGGCCCGGATCAGCCGCTGCCGCCGCTCGGCCTCCGGCCGCAGGCGACCTTCTTCGGCCTGCGGCTGGCCGAGGCCAGGGTTCAAATGGGGGAGGGCCAGATGGGAGAGGGCCAGATGGGAGAGGGCCAGATGGGGGAGGGGCCGAGCTTCCTGCTGGTGCGCCACCTGCCGCCCGGGGTCACCGTGGCCGGCGTCTTCCACCCGACCGACGGCATCGCCCGGCTGACCGGCCCGGCCGGTGCCCTGCGGCTGGAAGCCGCCGGGCGCTACGCCCATCTGCGCGGCGAGAGCCAGCAGGCCGAGGTGCGGGCGGATGTGCCGGACCCGCCGGAGGGCGCTCCCGAGGCCATGGCCTGGAGCCTCGGTGCCCGGCGGCTGCCCTGGCTCGGCGAATTCCTGGCCAGTGGATCGATCGGCGGCTGACGCCTGCCGTGGTGTGCCGTCCTCGGGGCTGGCCAAAGGGGTCGGCCAAGGGGTCAGCCAAAGGGGCTGGATTGACAGGCATGCCCGAAACCGGATAACCCGCCGCCTCTCGCGGGCCTTGACGACCAGGACCCTGGTTGCCAGGACTTTGGAGGGGTGCCCGAGCGGCTAAAGGGGGCGGACTGTAAATCCGCTGGCTACGCCTACGTTGGTTCGAATCCAACCCCCTCCATGTCCAGGCCCTGCTCCCTGTCCAGGCGCTGGGTCCGGGCGCTGGCAGCGTCGGCGAGCAAAGCCAGGCGGGAACCCCGAAATGCCCCATTATCGTTCGCGCACCACCACCCATGGCCGCAACATGGCCGGCGCCCGCGGGTTATGGCGTGCGACGGGAATGAAGGACGGTGATTTCGGCAAGCCGATCATCGCCGTGGTCAACAGCTTCACCCAATTCGTCCCCGGCCATGTCCACCTGAAGGACCTCGGCCAGATGGTGGCGCGGGAGATCGAGGCGGCCGGCGGCGTCGCCAAGGAATTCAACACCATCGCGGTCGATGACGGCATCGCCATGGGGCATGACGGCATGCTGTACAGCCTGCCCTCGCGCGACCTGATCGCCGACAGCGTCGAATACATGGTCAATGCGCATTGCGCCGATGCGATGGTCTGCATTTCCAATTGCGACAAGATCACGCCTGGCATGCTGATGGCCGCCATGCGGCTGAACATCCCGGCGATCTTCGTCAGCGGCGGGCCGATGGAGGCCGGCAAGGTGGTGCATCGCGGCCAGACGCGCAGCATCGACCTGATCGATGCCATGGTCGCCGCGGCCGATAGCAGCATCACCGATGCCGAGGTCGCGGTGATCGAACGCTCCGCCTGCCCGACCTGCGGGTCGTGCTCGGGCATGTTCACCGCCAATTCGATGAACTGCCTGACCGAGGCGCTGGGGCTGGCACTGCCGGGCAACGGCACGGTCGTCGCGACGCATGCCGACCGCCGCGCGCTGTTCCTCGAAGCCGGCCGCAAGATCGTCGAGATCACCCGGGCGCATTACGAGACCGAGGACATGTCCGTCCTGCCGCGGAACATCGCGACGGTCGCCGCCTTCGAGAATGCGATGACGCTCGACATCGCCATGGGCGGCTCGACCAATACCGTGCTGCACCTGCTGGCCGCGGCGCATGAGGGCAATGTCGATTTCACCATGCAGGACATCGACCGGCTTTCCCGCCGGGTGCCG
>JAQGIA010000274.1 GCA_028291445.1 Belnapia sp. | reverse complement strand
CCGGCGACCAGCCCGGGGCCCTGGAACTCTACGGGCGGGATGGCCGACCCCTGGTGGCCGGCACCTTCGACGACCTGGCGGCGGTCGCCATCCTCGGCGGGGCGGCGGTCGCCATCCTCGGCGTGACCCGGCCGTTGGCGGCGCTGTCGGGCCGGATGGGCACGCTGGCCCAGGGCGATATCGCGGCCGAGGTGCCGGGGACCGGCCGGGGCGATGAATTGGGCGTCATGGCGCGTGCCCTGCTCGGCTTCCGCGACGAGTTGGCGGTGGCCGAGCGGCAGCGCGGCGAACAGCGCGCCGCCGAAGCGCGTGCCGGGACGGAGCGGCGGGAGGCCGTGCTGCGGATGGCCGATGGCATCGAGCTGTCCATCGGCGGCGTGACCCAGGCCCTGGGGGCGGCCACGGTGACGCTGACCGGCTCGACCGGCATCCTGGCGCGGATCGCCGAGGCGACCCGTTCGCAGGCCTCCGTCGCCGCTTCGGGTGCGACCGAGGCCTCCGGCAATGTCCAGACGGTGGCCGCGGCAGCGGAGCAGCTGGCCGCCTCGGTCGCCGAGATCTCCCGCCAGGTGACCGAATCCTCCCGCATGGCGAGCCAGGCGGCCGAGGTGGCGCAGCGCACCGACAAGACGGTCCGCGCCCTGGCCGATGGCGCCGGACGGATCGGCGAGGTGGTGCGGATGATCTCGGGCATCGCCGGGCAGACCAACCTGCTGGCGCTGAACGCGACCATCGAGGCGGCGCGGGCCGGCGAGCACGGCAAGGGCTTCGCCGTGGTGGCCTCCGAGGTGAAGGCGCTGGCCGCCCAGACCGCCAAGGCGACCGACGACATCACCGGCCAGGTGAATGCCATCCAGGCCGCCACCGGCGATGCGGTCCAGGCAATCCTCGGCATCACCACCGCCATCGGCGAGGTGAACCAGATCACCGCCGCCATCGCCGCCGCGGTGGAGCAGCAGGGCGCCGCGACGCAGGAGATCGCCCGCAATGTCCAGCAGGCGGCCGAGGGTACCGGCAGGGTCTCCGAAAGCGTCCATCAGGTGAACCAGGGCGCCAGCGAGAGCGGCCGGGCGCTGCAGGATGTGGATGACGCGGCGCAGGGCGTCTCGCGCCAGGCCGATACGCTGAAGACCGAGCTGGGCGGCCTGCTGCAACGGCTGCGCGCCGGCTGAAGCGCGATCATCCGGGGCAGCATCGTCCAAGGGCGTGGATCACCCGGTAAAACGACTGGCTGGACCATGTGGAGCGCTTCCATCGGTGCCGAACATGGTCCAGGGGCGGTTTCGGCTTGCCCCGGACCGGCCTATCCGATATAGGAATGATGGCCTAATGCCATGCTGTGGCCGTCAGACTCGATGGCAGCCGCCGAACCGCTAAAAGTTTATTTGCGGTGATTCTTTGTCCCGCAATCAATGACTTAACCGGCCGTGTCTCGGCGAGTTTGAGCCGAATTAAGCGGGTTTGAGCGGTTTCCGGCCCTGTCGGCCTGGTCGCCGCATCCCCGGCGGGGGCTTTCTGTCCCTCCCTGGCTGCGGGATAAGGCCCTTCCACGGGGCGCGGCCCGGTGAATGCGGAAAGGACAGCGGATGGCGAGCTTCGATCTGGTGCTGCGCGGCGGCACCTGCGTGCTGCCCTGGGGGCAGGAAGCAACCGATGTCGGGGTCCGGGACGGCCGCATCGCCGCGCTCGGCGACCTCCGCACCGCGGCGGCCGCCAGCAGCATCGACTGCCGCGGCCTGCATGTGCTGCCCGGGCTGATCGACGCGCATGTCCATCTGCGCGACCCCGGCGACCCCAAGGTCGAGACCCTGGCCGATGGCACCAAGGGCGCGGTCCTCGGCGGGCTGACGGCGGTCTTCGACATGCCGAATACCGCGCCGGCGATCACCGACCGCGAGCGGCTGGACTGGAAGCGCGGCTATATCGCCGGCAACGCCTGGTGCGACGTCGGGCTCTATGTCGGCGCCAGCATGAAGAACATCGCCGAGCTGGCCAGCCTGGAACTGCAGCCGAACGTCTGCGCGGTGAAGGTCTTCGCCGGCAGCAGCACCGGCGACCTGCTGGTCGCCGACGACGCATCGCTGGAGGCGGTGATGCGCAGCGGCCGCCGCCGCATCGCCTATCACTCGGAAGACGAGTACCGGCTGCAGGACCGCAAGCCGCTGTTCCACAGTGGGATGCCTGCCCGCAACCACATGATCTGGCGCGACGTGGAATGCGCCGTGCTGGGCACCCGGCGGCTGATGGCGCTGGCGCGGAAAACCGGCCGTCCCGCGCATATCCTGCACGTCAGCACCGCCGAGGAGCTGGAATTCCTCCGCGACTACCGCGACGTCTGCACGGTGGAGGTGCTGCTCAACCACCTGACCCAGACCGACGAGGCCTACGACCGGCTCGGCGGCTATGCGGTGATGAACCCGCCGATCCGCGATGCCCGCCACATGGCCGCCGCCTGGGCCGCGGTCGCCGATGGCACGGTGGATGTCGTCGGCTCCGACCACGCGCCGCATAGCCGCGCCGCCAAGGAACGCCCCTGGCCGGATGGCGCGGCGGGGCTGACCGGGGTGCAGACCATCGTGCCGCTGATGCTCGACCACGTCAGCGCCGGGCGGCTCTCGCTGTCCCGGCTGGTCGACCTGATGTGCGCCGGCCCGGCCCGGGTCTATGGCGTCACCGGCAAGGGCCGGCTGGCGGCCGGCTACGACGCCGACTTCACCCTGGTCGACATGGGGAAGGCCCGCACCATCGAGGAGAGCTGGATCGTCTCGCCCTGCGGCTGGACGCCCTTCGCCGGCACCCGCTGCCAGGGCTGGCCGGTCGGCACCATCATCCGCGGCGAAGTGGCGATGCGCGACGACGAGGTGCTGGGCACCCCGCGCGGCACCGCCGTGCGCTTCGCCGAGGCGCGCGGCTGAGGCCTGGCGTCAGCGCGCCGCCGACCCATGGCGTCAGCGCGACGCCGCCTGGCGGGGGCCACCGGTCACCCGCCAGATGACGTTGCCGACGTCATCCGCCACCAGCAAGGCCCCGCGACGATCCAGGGTGACGCCGACCGGCCGGCCGAGCGCCTTGCCGTCGGCGTTGAGGAAGCCGCTCAGCACGTCGACCGGCGGGCCATTCGGCTTGCCCTCGGCGAAGGACACGAAGATCACCTTGTAGCCGCTCGCCGGACGGCGGTTCCAGGAGCCGTGCTGGCCGATGAAGGCGCCGGACTGGAAGGGGGCGGGCAGGGTGCTGCCCTCGGCGAAGCTGAGGCCGAGCGAGGCGGTATGCGGCCCCAGCGCATAATCCGGCTTGATTGCCCGGGTGACCAGGTCGGCGCGCTGCGGGGTGACCCGGGAATCCACCGTCTGGCCATAGTAGCTATAGGGCCAGCCATAGAAGCCGCCATCGCGGACCGAGGTCATGTAGTCCGGCACCAGGTCGCTGCCGATCTCGTCCCGCTCGTTCACCGCGGCCCAGAGCGCCCCGGTACGCGGTTCCCAGGCCATGCCGACCGGATTGCGCAAGCCGCCGGCGAAGACGCGGTATTCGCCCGAGCGTGCGTTGATCTCGAGGATCGCGGCCCGCTCGTGCTCCGCCTCGATGCCGTTCTCGGCGGCGTTGCTGTTGGAGCCGATGCTGGCATAGAGCCGCTGGCCATCGTCGCTGGCGACCAGGTTCTTGGTCCAGTGGTGGTTGATCGGCCCGCCCGGCAAGCTGACCAGCTTCTCGCCCGCCACGGTGATGCGCGTCTCGCCCGGCTTGTAGGGGAAGCGGACCACGGCATCGGTATTGGCGACGAACAGCGTCTCCCCCACCAGCGCCATGCCGAAGGGCGAGTTCAGCCCTTCGAGGAAGACCGAGCGGGTTTCCGCCACGCCATCGCCATCGGCGTCGCGCAGCAGGGTGATGCGATTGGCGCTGGGCACGCCGGCGCCGGCCCGCTGCATCACCAGCCCCATGACCCAGCCGCGGATGCCGCGGTTGTCCTCCGGCTTCGGCGGCGCATTGGTCTCGGCCACCAGCACGTCGCCATTCGGCAGCACGTAGAGCCAGCGCGGATGGTCGAGCCCGGACGCGAAGGCGGCGACCGCCAGGCCCGGCGCGGGTGTCGGCGCGCCGCCGGCCGGCCAGCCGATCGCCGGGGCGATGTTGACCGTCGGGATCCAGCTCGACTTCGGCGGCGGGAGCTGCGGATCGGGGCCGGTGCCGGCGCCGACCGATTGGGTTGCTTCCTCGCCGCAGGCGGCGAGGCCGAGGAGCAGGACGGCAGGAAGGAAGGCGCGCATCATCGGAACTTTCGGTTCAGGCGCTGCGGCGTTTGGGCGCGGCGGCGGATTTCCTGGCGGCAGGTTTCTTGGCACCCTCGGGCTTGTCGGCTTTCCCGGCTTTCGGCTTCGGCTTGCGATCATCCGCGCCCAGGCTGCGCTTCAGCGCCGCCATCAGGTCGATGACATTGTCCCGCTCCGGCTCCTCCGCCGGCGCCGGATCTTCCTCGCCCCGCAGCTTCGCCTCGATCACCTCGCGCAGCTTCGCCTCGTAGCGGTCGGTCATGTCGGCCATGTCGAAGCGGCCGGATTGGCGGTCCACCAGTTGCGTCGCCAGCTTCACCATGGCGGCATCGGGCTTCGGGCCCGAGAGGCCGGCGAAGACCTCCTCCGGATCGTGCATCTCCTTCGGATCGACCAGAGTGTGCACCACCAGCCCGCGGCCGAGCGGCATGACCGCCACCGCCCTTTCCCGCCGGGCGATCACCAGCCGGGACAGCGCCACCTTGCCGGTCTTGCCGATCGCCTCGCGCAGCACCGCATAGACATCCTCACCCGCTTCGCCGTCCGGCAGCATGAAGTAGCTGGCGTCGTACCAGATCGGGTCGATCGCCGCGGCGGGGACAAATTTGTCGATGTTCAACACGCTGGAGCTGTCGATCTTGGCCCTTTCGAAGTCGGCATCGTCGAGCAGGACATAGGTGTCCTTCTTGAACTCGTAACCCTTCACGAGGTCCGACCGCTCGACCTCCTGCTCGGTGCCGGCATCCAGCGTGACCATGCGCACGCGGTTCCCGGACTTCGGATTGATGAGGTGGAAATGCAGCTCGGCCGAGGCCTGGCGCGCGCGGGTCAGCGCCACCGGGCAGGAGACCAGGGCCAGGCGGAGGGGACCGCGCCAGATCGG
>JAQGIA010000231.1 GCA_028291445.1 Belnapia sp. | reverse complement strand
GGTAGTTCAGGATGTAGGCCTTCGTGCCGGCGGCGGTGACCCGCAGTCCGAAACCCTTCACCTCGCTATCCCAGATCAAGGCTTGGCGGCCGTTTTCAGCCGTCGCGGCGGCATCCACAATTCGCTTGGTCAGCTTCGGCATTTTGGTCCGCTCCGCCAGCCCCGTGTCAGCGCCATGTCAGTCAGAGGCGCGAAACCGAGGCGATTCCCGGTAAGATCGGGAAAGACACGATACCGCGTAACCCTTTGATCTAAAGGCAGGTTAGCTATGCTGGGAAAGCCTGGGCGAAGCCAGGAAAACCGTTATCTTCGTGAATGGCATTCAAGAGGTCGTCGGTTCGATTCCGTCTGGCTCCACCAAGGTTTCCGCCGGTTTCCGAGTGATCGGGCCGGCGGCTTTCCCCACCCCCGCACCGCCCCGTCCGGACGCCGCTTCACCGGCCGTTGAGCTTGCCGTTTGCCCGATCTCCACCACCGCGCCGCCACATCGATGCCGCCGAGGCGGCGCTTCCTGCGTTGGACCGCGACCGTCATTTCAGCCCGGTCCAGCCGTCCCGGAGGCCTTCATGCGACGCCGCAGTGTCATCGCCATCCTTGCCGTCCTCACCTTGCCGCCTGTCCTCGGCCAGGCGCAGCCCTGGCGCGACGACGACCGCAACCGCCGCCAGGACGAGGAGAACCGCGCCCGCGCCGATTGGGACCGCCGTCGCGCCGAGGAGGAGCGTGCCCGCGTCGAGCAGGACCGCGGCCGCATCGAGGCCGAGCGTCGTCGTGATGAAGGACGCCGGGACGCGGGACGCCGGGACGAGGGACGATGGAGCGACGACAGGCACCGCGACCATGATCGCCGCGACGACGGCCGCCGTGGTCCCGAATTCCAGCGCCGCGAGGAGGAGGCGCGCCGCCAGGCCTGGGAGGAGAATCGCCGCGAGGAGGAAGCGCGCCGCCGCGCCTGGGACAGCCGCGGCCGCTAGGCCATGGCCACTCAATAAGCCGAGGCCGCCGGAGCCCCCGCGGTCCCGCAGCAGCAGCACCATCGCGGCTTGCCAAATGGCTGCCCGCTTGATCCTTGAATGCATCTCCTGGCCGGTCGGCTAAGCCGAAACCTGGCCGCCGAAAGGGAAGCCCATGACGCGCCGCGGCGGCCGGAGCGGTGCCGCCCGATAGGGTTGGCGACGCTGGTGCGGGAGGCTGCGGCGGCCGGCCGGCTGGATGCGGTGCTGATCTGGAGCACCAACCTGCTGGGCTTCACCGCTGTCGCCGGGCTGGAGGCGGGTGTTGGATGCCGCCTCGGTCGATATCTGGGCCTGCCTGGCCGCCATCGGAGTCGATCGCCGCCGGCCTCGGCCGTATCGTCACCGTGACGCGTTAAGCATCAGAATTCCGCGTCGAATTCCAGCTCGGTGATCCGCGCCTCGGGTTCCTCCTTGGCCGCAGCGATCCATTCCTGCACGTCCGGCCAGCCGAGGATGGTCTTGGCATAGTCCTCGCAGGCGGCATCGAGCGGTACGTCATAGGTCCGGCAGCGCAGCACCACCGGGGCGTACATCGCATCCGCGACGCTCGGCTGTGCGCCGAACAGCCAGGGCCCGCCCCAGGTCGTCAGGCAGTCGCGCCACAGGGCGCAGATCCGCTCGATATCGGATCGTGCCGCCGACCAGACGGTGAAGCCCGGCACCTCCGCGCGCAGGTTCATCGGCAGCGATGAACGCAGCGCATGGAAGCCGGCATGCATCTCGCCGCAGATCGCCCGGCAACGGGCGCGGGCGAGGCGGTCGGCCGGCAGCAGCCCGGATTCGGGCAGCAACTCGTTCAGGTATTCGGCGATCCCGGAGGTGTCCCAGATCTCGGCCCCATCGTGCGCCAGGCTGGGGATGAGGATGGAGGAGGATTGCAGCAGCAATTCCGCCCGGGTGGAAGGATCGTCGAGGGAGACCACCTCGGTCCGGAAGGGCAGGCCGGAGAGCCGCAGGATCAGCCAGCCACGCATCGACCAGGAGGAGTAGTTGCGGCTGCTGATCCGCAGCACCGCCTGGGCCTTGGCCGCAGCGGGTAAATCGGCCGCGGCCGCGGTGGGCGAGTCAGTCGCAGCTTTGACCGGCGGATTGGCCGGGGCCGGTTTGCGTCGCTTCGTTTCCGACATGCCGGGTTCCTTGCTGCAGTGCAAAAGATAGCAGTGCGTTCATGGTTGCGAAATGGCTGTCTGCTGTCACCATGCACCAGCCGCAGGTGCGGCGCGACAGGGACCGCATGATCTACCAGATGCTGCAGGCCGGGCAGGATTTGCTTTCACCGATGCGGCTGCTGGCCCGTGGCATGGGCGGGGTGCTGTCCCGCCTGGATACGACGCATCCGGCCTTCGAGGGTGCCCGGTTGCTGCGCGGGGCGCTCGAGGTCTTCGGCAATGCCGGCCTCGGGGATCGCCGTCCGGCCTTCGAGATTGGCCCGGTCCGTGTCGGCAACCGGCTGGTCGAGGTCGAGGAGGAGGTGGTCGCCACCACGCCCTTCGCCAGTCTGCTGCATTTCAAGAAGGATATGGACGTCCGCCTGCCGCGGGTGCTGGTGGTGGCGCCGATGTCCGGCCACTTCGCTACCCTGCTGCGTGGCACGGTGCAGGTGCTTTTGCAGGACCACGACGTCTACATCACCGATTGGCACAATGCCCGCGACGTGCCGCTCAGCGAGGGCCGCTTCGGCCTCGACGAGTTCGTCGAGCATATCATGCAATTCCTCGAAGCGATCGGCCCGGGGGCGCATGTGCTGGCGGTCTGCCAGCCGGTAGTCGCGGTATTGGCCGCCGTCTCGATGATGGCCGAGGACCACAACCCCGCCTCGCCCCGCACCATGACCCTGATGGCCGGGCCGATCGACACCCGCCAGCACCCGACCAAGGTGAACGAGCTGGCCAATACCAAGCCGATCGAATGGTTCGAGAAGAACCTGATCGACAAGGTGCCCTTCCGCTACCAGGGCGCCGGGCGGCGGGTCTATCCGGGCGCCCTGCAGCTTTCCGCCTTCATGGCGATGAACCTCGACCGGCATGTGAAGGCGCACAACGATCAGGTCTGGAACCTGGCGGATGGCCATGTGGCCAAGGCGGCGATGCACCGGCGCTTCTACGACGAATACTTCGCGGTGATGGACCTGCCGGCGGAATTCTACCTGGAGACGGTGCGGACCGTGTTCCAGGAGCATTCCCTGCCGCTGGGCACGCTCACCTGGCGCGGCCGGCCGGTGCGGCCGGAGGCGATCCGCCGCACCGCCGTCATGACGGTCGAGGGCGAGAAGGACGATATCTGCGGCATCGGCCAGACCATGGCGGCGCTCGATCTTTGCCGCAGCGTGCCGGTGACCATGCGGCGGCACCATCTGCAGACCGGCGTCGGCCATTACGGCGTGTTCAGCGGCCGGCGCTATGCCCAGGCGGTCTATCCGCGGGTGCGGGAGATGATCCAGGCGCATGAGGGATAGCGGTGGATGCAGCCGATCTGCCTGAGCTTCGATAATGGCCCCGAGCCGACGGTGACCCCGCTGGTGCTGGAGGTGCTGGCGCGCCGCCGCATTCCAGCGATGTTCTTCGTGGTCGGCGAGAAGCTGCGCGACCCGGCGGCCCGCGCCCTGGCCGAGCGCGCCCGAGCCGCGGGCCATCCGGTCGGCAACCACACGCTGACCCATGGCGTCCCGCTCGGCCGGCGCGGCGGTGCCGAGGCGGTGGCCGAGATCGCCACAACCGACGCGCTGCTGGGCGGGCTGCGCGAGCCCTTGCGGCTGTTCCGGCCGAATGGCGGCGGCGGGGCGCTCGGGCCGCATCTGCTGAATGCCTCGGCGGCGGCGTATCTGCGGGCAGGCGGCCATACCATGGTGCTGTGGAATGCGGTGCCGCGCGATTTCGCCGATCCGGATGGCTGGCCGGAGACGGCGCTGGCCACGGCCGAGGCGGCGGTAGCGCCGGTGCTGATGGTGCTGCACGACCTGCCCAATGGGGCGATGCGGCACCTGGACCGGGTACTGGGGATGCTGGCCGACCGGGGCGTGGAATTCCTGGCCGAGCCGCCGGCTGCCTGCGTGCCGCTGCGGGGTGGCGTGGCCGGCGCCGATTTCGCCGGCTTCGTCTCGGCGGATGCGGTGCCGTGAGGCGAGGGGT
Source organism: Belnapia sp. (assembly GCA_028291445.1). Classification (GTDB taxonomy): domain Bacteria; phylum Pseudomonadota; class Alphaproteobacteria; order Acetobacterales; family Acetobacteraceae; genus Belnapia. The sequence goes on along the minus strand of JAQGIA010000231.1, from coordinate 6,347 downwards.
GGCTCAGGCCAGCAGGGCCTCGGCCTCCTCCCAAAGCCGCCGCACCAGTTCTCCGGCCGGCTCCGCCGTGCCCATCGCGGCGCCCTGGCCGGCCCAGCTCTGCATGCGGGAGGCATCGCCGGCGGCCTCGGCGGCGGCGCGGACCTTGACCATCAAGGCGCGCTGCACCGGATAGGGGGCGGGCGCCAGGTCGCCGGCGAAGGCCTCGGTGACGGCATTGCGCAGGCCACGCGCCAAGCGGCCGGAGAAGCCACGGGTCAGCACCGTATCCTCCGGCCTGGCGGTGGCGAGTGCCGCCGCCCAATGCGGGTTCAACGCGGTTTCCGGGCAGCGCAGGAAGGCGGTGCCGAGCTGCACCGCGCTGGCCCCGAGAACCAGCGCGGCGGCGATCCCCCGGCCGTCCATGATGCCGCCGGCGGCGATCACCGGGATGCCGACCGCGTCGGCGACCTGCGGCAGCAGGACGAACAACCCGTTGAGCTGGCCCTCGGCGGCGGTCTGGTCGTAGCTGCCGCGGTGGCCGCCGGCCTCGGCGCCCTGGGCGACCACGGCAGCGGCGCCGGCGGCCTCGGCGGCACGGGCCTCGGCAACGGTGGTGGCGCAGCCGAACCAGGGAATGCCGGCGGCGGCGAGGCGTTCAGCCGCATCGGGCGGGAAGACGCCCATCATGGCGGAGGCGATGGGCGGGCGGGCCTCGACCAGCGCTTCCACCTGGGCCGCGAAATCGGCGACGAAGGGGCCAGGACCGGGGTCCGTGATCTCGGTTCCGGCGAGGCGGGAGAGGGTTTCGCGCACCCGGGCCTCATGCGCCGCATCCCGCAGCGGGGCGGGATCGGGCATCCAGAGGTTGACCTGGAAGGCGCCGTTGCTGCGGCCGCGAAAGTCGGCGGCCCAGGCGCGGATCTGCTCCGGGCTGCTCGTCAGCGCGCCGAAGCCCCCCATGCCGCCGGCGCTGGCCACCGCCGCCGCGAGGGGGGCGGGGCTGGCGCTGGCCATCGGCGCCTGGAGGATCGGGGTACGCAGGCCGAAGCGGGTGCAGAAGGCCTCGGCACGGCTGCGGGGGGTCATGGCAGGTCCTCGGTAAGTCGGTTGGGGATCGCCGCGATGATGGGCAATTCGGCATTGGCAAAGGCGAGGCGGATATGCCGCTCCTGCCCGGGGCCGAAGAACGGGCCGGGCAGGGCCAGCAGGCCGCGCTCGGTGGCCAGGGCCTCGGCAAGCGCCATGGCGTCCGGCCCATCCTCCGGCACCCGGAGATAGGCGAAATAGGCGCCGAGCGAATCCAGCCGCCAGCCGGGTAGCCGGCTGGCGACGTGGTGGAAGGCAGTGGCGCGCTCGGCCATGATGGCGCGGTTCGCCCCCCGCCAGTCGCGCAGCGCCGGGATGGCCCAGGTCAGGGCCGCCTGGGCGGCGCGCGGCGGGCAGATCTGCTGGGTATCCAGCGCCTTCGCCAATTCGGCGCGGAAGGCCGGGCCGGCGGCGATGGCGCCGACCCGGTGGCCGGGCACGCAATAGGCCTTGGAGAAGCTATAGAGGTGGATGACTCCGTCGCGCCAGGACGAGTCCTGAAACAGGGCGTGCGGCGGCGAGGCTTCGGCCGGCAGGAAATCGCGATAGGTCTCATCCAGCACCAGCCAGGCGCCGTGGCGGCGGCACAACTCAGCGCAGCGGGCGATGAGCGCGGCCGGGTAGACCGCGCCGGTCGGGTTGTTGGGCGAAACCAGCACCAGGGCGCGGGCGCCCTGCCGCAGCAGCGCCTCCAGCCGGTCCGGGTCGGGGATGAAGCCATCCGCCGCGCGGCAGGGCAGCGGCAGGGCGGGGATGCCGGCCATCTCCAGCGCCATGCGGTGGTTGAAGTACCAGGGCGTCGGCAAGATCACCGGCTCCCCCTGACCCGCCAGCACCGTCATCACCATCGAGAAGGCCAGGTTGCAGCCGGCGGTGATGGCGATGTCGCCGGCGCCGAAGGCTGCGCCGTAGCAGCCGGCCAGGTCCTCGGCCAGGGCCTCGCGCAGCGCCAGGTCGCCGTCGATCGGGCCATAGCCGGCAGCGGCGCGGCTCCCGGCGACCTCGGCCAGCTTCGCCAACAGATCGGGGTGAGGCGGATAGCCCGGCACCGCCTGGGTCAGGTCGATCGGCGGCCCAGCCTGGCCGGCATAGCGTGCCGCCCAGCCGCGGACGCTGGGAATGGCGGGTTCGGCCGTGGCGCGGATGCGGGGGGACAGAGGCAGCATGGCGACAGGCTTTCATTGGGCGCCCTGGCCGTCCAGTGGTACCGAACCAAGGAGAACCACCGGCAGGCACGGCCACGCAGCACGGCGCGGCCGTCAACATGGCCCTGCACCGTCTGTAACCAGCGCGGTTTCTGATGGCGCAGCGACGGTGGAGGCAGAACGCCACCTTGCCTCAGTCAAACAATTTTACAGATGCCGAAATTGTAATAATTAATTTTTGCTAAGTTGCTGATTCCATGCGGCGGTTTGGATTGGCCCATTTCGTGCTCCGAGTCTCATGCACGCCTCAGAACGTGTGTTTTTATGGGATCGAGAAATGAAAAAAGTATTCCTTCTTGGCGCCGCGGCCTTCGCGCTCCTCAGCGTCAGCGTGGCCCAGGCGGCCGTCGTTCAGTTCCAGTCGAATGCAAGCTGGGTCGAGCCCAATTCCGGCGATTGCAGCACCGGCTGCTCCAACAATGGCAACACCTATCAGATTGGCAATGGTCCTGGTAACAACGACAGTACCCTGTCGACGATCGACTTCAACTCCGGTGCCTTCTCCACCGATGCGAACGATCGGGTCATCGGCCAGATTACCTGGGTGAACCGTGCGACCACCACCACCGATTCCTTCTTCAACCTGATCTACCGGCTGACGCTCGACTTCTCGCAGCCGAACAACCTGGCGGCCGATACCACGGATTTCCTGCTATCCGTCTCGCAGCCGACCAATCCCCCCGGTGACCAGGTCGGCCAGCTGAATGTCGGCATCCCCGGCATCGGTCCGTTCAACCTGACCGGTGTGGTGATCTCCGACATCCACTGGGTCCTGGTGAACGGCAGCGGGGCCAGCACCTTCAACAACGGCATCTGGTTCAATCCGGAAAACAATACCGCGACGCTGCAACTCGTCGCCGATTTCCGCGCGCCGGCCACCGCCGTGCCCGAGCCCGCGTCCATCGCCCTATTCGGCGCCGCCCTGCTGGGCTTCGGCGGGCTGAGCCGGCGTCGCCGCAATGGTGGGCAGACCGCCGCCTGAGCGAAACCTTCCAGGCATGCCACCATGGTATGCCGAGCCGGGCGGCCGCCATGGACGGCAGCCGCCCGGCGTCCTAGCCACGGCGAGACCTCAGGCTTGGCGGATCACCCGGCGGGCCTGCATGTCTGCGATTTCCGCCGCCGAGAAGCCGATCTCGCCCAGTACCTCGGCAGTATGCTCACCCAGGCGGGGCGGCAGGCGGCGGATATTGGCGGGCGTGCGGTCGAAGCGGGTTGGCGGCTTGGCCATGCGGATGCGGCCCTCGGTCGGGTGGTCGTGCAAGGTGAACATCCCGACCGCCTTGAGATGCGGGTGGTCCGGCACCTCCTCGATGCGGGAGAAGCCGGTGGCCGGGATGTCGTGTTCCTCGCAGAGCGCCAGCCATTCGGCGGTGGTCTTGCCGGCGGCGATCTCGGCCATGGCGGCATAGACCTTGTCGATATGGGCGTTGCGCTGCACCGGGTCCTGCACCGCGAGCGTTTCCACCAGGTCGGGCCGGCCGGCCATGGTGAAGAAGGCGACCCAATTGGCCGAGGAATAGGGCAGCAGGGTGATATGGCCGTCCTTGGTGGGGGCCGGCTTGCGGTGCTTCAGCCGCTTGTAGCCGGCCTCGCCATTGGGCGGGTCGAAGGCCAGGCCGCCGAGATGCTCGACGCTGAGGAAGGCGGTCAGCGTCTCCAGCATCGGTACCTCGACCAGCTGGCCCTCGCCGGTGCGTTCCCGGTGGTAAAGGGCGGCCAGCACGGCCGAGAGCAGCGCCATGCCGGTGATCTTATCCGCCACCAGGGAGGGCACGAACATCGGCCGGCCCTGCTCCTCGCCGACGATATCGGCGAAGCCCGAGGCCGCCTGGATGATCTCGTCGAAGGCCGGGCGGGCGCGGTGCGGCCCGTCCTGGCCGAAGCCGGTGGCGACGGCGAAGACCAGCTTCGGGTTCAGCGCGCGGCATTCCTCCGGCCCGAAGCCGAGCCGGGCCATGCCGGCGGGGCGGATGTTCGTCACCAGCACATCCACGGTGGGGATGAGGCGGCGCAGCACCTCGGCGCCTTCCGGCGACTTCAGGTCGATGGCGATGCCGCGCTTGTTGCGGTTGGCGCCGAGGAAGACCGAGGCCATGCCGCGGTTCCGGTAGACCCCGGAATTACGCAGGATATCGCCGGTCGGGGTCTCGACCTTGATGACCTCCGCCCCCCAGTCGCCCATCATCTGGGTGCAGAAGGGGCCGAGCACCACCGCGGTGAGGTCGAGCACGCGCAGGCCTTGCAAGGGGCCGGTCGCGGCGGCCGGCTTTGCTGTGGCGGAGGTTGTTGTATCCATCGGTGGTCTCGTTCTCCCCTGGCCGGAGGATAGGGCGAGCGTCGCGGGTAAGGAAGCGAGCGCAGGCGGAGACTCCGGCCGGCCAGGCATCAGCCATGAACGAACGGAGGAACCTGTGACATCGCCGCATCTGAATTTTCCCGCTGCCATTCAACAGAAAGCCCTGGCACGCCAAAAGTACAAATGCGCAAGCTGCGAGACGCCGATATCCGATATCGGCGAAAGAGGTCGCGAAACCCACCGGTTTGGCGAGAGTGTCGAGGGCCATCACGTCATTCCGCACAAGCTTGGTGGCCCGATCTCCTGCGAGAATTGCGTCGTACTGTGCCGGAGCTGCCATTACAGCGCGCACCAGGCCGGCCATTGGCGCGATGCGTCGATCTATGACGATCTGAAGCTGCTACCCATGCAAGGCCGGATCAAGAAAGTTGCCGATATGTACCCGTCCTACGAAGGCTGACGCCGCCCCGTTGCCTTCATAAGGCATCCAGCGCGACACTCCCGGGACGCGGCCGCCAAGGGCCTTGCGGAGAAGGGAGCGCCAAGACGCATGTCGATCAAGGGCAAGGCCTATGTCGCGGGGGCCTATGAGCACCCGACGCGACTGGCCAGGGACAAATCCGTGGCGCAGTTGCATGCCGAGGCGGCGCTCGGCGCGTTGCGCGACGCCGGGCTGACCAAGGCCGATGTGGACGGGTATTTCTGCGCCGGCGATGCCCCGGGCCTCGGCCCGCTGGCCATGGCCGACTACATGAACCTGACCCTGAAGCACTACGACAGCACCGATGTGGGCGGCTGTTCCTATATCGCGCATGTGGCGCATGCCGCCGAGGCGATCGCCGCCGGCAAGTGCAAGGTGGCGCTGATCACCCTGGCCGGGCGGCCGCGCTCGGAAGGGCATTCGGGGGCGGTGCCGCGCATCCGTGGCGCCGATGCGCCGGATACCCAGTGGGAATTCCCGCTCGGCGTCGCCACGGTGAATGCCTATGCGATGGTCGCGGCGCGGCACATGTACCAGTACGGCACGACCTCCGAGCAATTGGCCTGGGTGAAGGTCGCGGCCTCGCATCATGCGCAGCACAATCCGCATGCCATGCTGCGCGACGTGGTGACGGTGGAGCAGGTGGTGGGCAGCCCGCTGATCGCCACGCCGCTGCACCGGCTGGACTGCTGCGTCGTCTCCGACGGCGGCGGCGCGCTGGTGGTGGTCTCGCCCGAGATCGCCCGCAGCCTCAAGCGCCCGCTGGTCCGGGTGATGGGCGCCGGCGAGAGCATGAAGGGCCAGATGGGCGGCGACGTCGACCTGACCTATTCGGCCGGCGTGCGCTCCGGTCCGGCCGCCTTCGCCGAGGCGGGAGTGAAGCCTTCCGACATCAAATACGCCAGCATCTACGACAGCTTCACCATCACCGTGGTGGTGCAGCTCGAGGACATCGGCTTCTGCGAGAAGGGCCAGGGCGGCCGCTTCGTCGCCGACGGCAACCTGATCTCGGGCGTCGGCAAGCTGCCCTTCAATACCGATGGCGGCGGGCTCTGCAACAACCACCCGGCCAATCGGGGCGGCATCACCAAGGTGATCGAGGCGGTGCGGCAGTTGCGCGGCGAGGCGCATCCGGCGGTGCAGGTGAAGAATTGCGATATCGCGCTAGCGCATGGCACGGGTGGGCTGCTCGGCAGCCGGCATGGCGCGGCCACGCTCATCATGGAACGGGAGTGATACGCATGGCGGCGAAAGAACGCGCGATCCCCGCGCCGATGGCGAGCCCGGAGACCGA
>JAQGIA010000224.1 GCA_028291445.1 Belnapia sp. | reverse complement strand
AGGGCGATATCTTCGTCCTCAACGACCCCTTCGAGGGCGGCATGCACCTGCCCGATATTTTTCTGTTCGCGCCGATCTACGTGGCGGGCGAAAGGGTGGCGATCGCCGCGACCATCTGCCACCATACCGATGTCGGCGGCCGTGTCCCCGGCTCCAATGCCTCCGACAGCACCGAGATCTATCAGGAAGGCCTGCGCATCCCGCCGCTGAAGCTCTATGAGCGCGGCAAGCCGAACGCCACCCTGCACATGATGATCGACCGCAACGTACGGGTGCCGGTCAAGGTCTTCGGCGATCTCCGTGCCCAGCTTGCCGCCTGCACCATCGCCGAGCGGGCCTTCAAGGATCTCGTCGCCCGTTACGGCAAGGCGACCACCGCCTTCTACATGAACGAACTGCTGGACTATGCCGAACGCCTGACCCGCGCGGCGCTGCTCGACCTGCCGGATGGCGAATGGTGCTTCGAGGATCATATCGACGATGATGGCGTCGAGGTCGGCAAGCCGATCCCGCTACGCGTCCGGGTGGAAAAGCGCGGCGACCGCATGGTGGTCGATTGGACCGGCAGCAGCCCGCAGGTGAAGGGCGCCATCAACAATACCTTCAGCTTCACCCGCTCTGCCGCCTATTGCGGCATCCGCAGCGTATTGCCTGCCAATATCCCGAACAACGAGGGCTACTTCCGCGCCATCGAGGTCATCGCCCCGGCCGGCACCGTGGCGCATGGCGTGCTGCCGGCGGCCTGTGCCGCGCGCGGCCTGACCGGCTTCCGCATGGTGGACACGCTGTTCGGGGCGCTCGCGCTGATGCTGCCGGAACGGGTCGGCGCGGCCGGCGACGGCGGCAATATCGGCGTCTCCATCGGTGGCTGGAGCGCCGAGCGCAAGCCCTACCTCTACGTCGACTTCACCAGTTCCGCCTGGGGCGGCCGGCCCTTCGCCGATGGCTGCGACGGCAATAGCCACATGTTCGCCAACATGGCCTCCCCCTCCGTCGAGGTGACCGAGGCCGAGCAGCCGATCCAGATCCTGGAATACGAGTTCCTGCCGGATACCATGGGCGCCGGGCAGTATCGCGGCGGCGCGCCCTTCTGCCGCAGCTACCGCTTCCTCGAAACTGAGGGCGTCTTGCAGGTCCGCGCCGATCGCCGCGCCTTCCTGCCCTTCGGTCTGCTGGGCGGTGAGGCCGGCGCGCCCTCGATGAATTGGCTGACGCGCGACGGCAAGACCGAGCCACTGCCTTCCAAATTCTGCATTTCTCTGCGACACAACGATATCTTTCGGCTTGAGGTGCCGGGTGGCGGTGGCTGGGGTGACCCGCTCGCCCGCGATTCTGCTCGTGTGCTGGCCGATGCGCGCAACGGGTTGGTTTCCGTCGCCGTGGCGGAACGTGCCTACGGCGTGGTGATCGGCGCGGGCTGGACCGTCGATGCGGCCGCGACCACGTCGCTCCGCACCGCACGCCGGGCCACGCGCGGCCCGTTGCCGCTGATCAGCCGGGAGCGCGCGGCATGAGCTGGCGGGTCAGCGCCGATATCGGCGGCACCTTCACCGACCTGGTCGCCATCAGCGATGCCGGCGCGCTCCGCACCAAGAAGGTGTCCTCCAGCGTCGGCGATTATGGTCGCGCCATCGTCGAGGGGCTCGGCGAGCTTTTTGCCGAGGCCGGCTTCGCGGCCGGCGAGGTCGAGGAGGTGCTGCATGCGACCACCGTCGCCTCCAATGCAATCCTGGAACACAAGGGTGCCCGCACCGGCCTGATCACCACCAAAGGCTTCCGGGACGTGCTGGAGATCCGCACCCTGCGGATGCCGCGGCTCTACGATCTGCGTTGGGAGAAGCCGGCACCGCTGGTGCCGCGCTATCTCCGCCTCGGCGTGACCGAGCGGGTAAATTGGCGGGGCGAGATCGAGACGCCGCTCGACGAGGCCGAGGTCGTCGCCGCGCTGGATGCGCTGGTCGCCGAAGGCGTGCAGGCGATCGCCGTCTGCCTGCTGCATAGCTATGCCAACCCGGCACATGAACGCCGCATCGCCGCAATCGCCGCGCAACGGGTGCCGGGTATCCGCCTCTCGCTCAGCGCCGACGTGCTGCCGGAGATGAAGGAATACGAGCGCACTTCGACCACCGTCATCAACAGCTACATCGGGCCGGTGCTGGGCCGCTACCTGGATGCCCTCGGGCGCGACCTGGCAGGCGCGGGGATCACCGCACCGCTGATGCTCATGCAGAGCTCCGGCGGGTTGATGCCGGCCAGTGAGGCGGCGCGGCTGCCGGTGCATGTGGTCGAAAGCGGGCCTGCCGCCGGGGTGATCGGTGCCCAGGCCCTGGCAAAGCGCATCGGTCTGCCGCGGGTGATCTCCTTCGACATGGGCGGCACCACGGCCAAGGCCGGCGTGATCGAGGATTACGAGGTTTCCCGCGCCAGCGAATACAGCGTCGGCGGCGGCATCATGGTCGGCTCCCGCCTGCTGTCGGGCGCGGGTTATCAGCTGAAGGTCCCCGCCATCGATCTGGCCGAGGTCGGTGCCGGTGGCGGATCGCTGATCTGGCTGGATGCGGCGGGAGCACCGCAGGTCGGCCCCGAAAGCGCCGGCGCCATGCCCGGGCCGGTCTGCTACGGCCGCGGCAATGCCCAGCCGACGGTGACGGATGCGAATGTCGTGCTGGGCTACCTCAACCCACGGCATCTGGTCGGGGGCGCCCTGCCGATCGACGCCGCCGCCTCGCACGCCGCCATCAGCGCAAAGATCGCCGAGCCGCTCGGCCTTGCGCCGGAGGAAGCGGCGCATGGCGCGCATCTCATCGCCGCCTCCAACATGATCCGCGCCATCAAGGCGGTCTCCTCCGAACGTGGCCGCGATCCGCGCGGTTTCGCCCTGATGGCCTTCGGCGGCAATGGCCCACTATTCGCCGCCGGCATGGCCCAGGCGCTGGGCATGACGCGGGTGGTGATCCCGCCTTCGGCCGGCGTATTCTCGGCGGTCGGGCTATTGGCCTCGGATGTCGAGGTGCATCTCTCGCGCTCCTGGCGCCGCCTCGCCCGTGGACTGGATGCAACTGCACTGGATGCCGCGGCGACCGCCCTCGCCGAGGAGGCGGAGGCACGGCTGTCGACGCAAGGCTTCCCGCCGGCCCGGATCGCCGTGCAGCGGGCGGCGACTTTGCGGTACCAAGGCCAGTCCTTCGAATTGCAGATCCGCTTCGAGCCGGGCGAAGGCCCCGCCGCGCTGGAGGAAAAATTCGGTGCCGAGCACGAGCGCACCTATGGCCATCGTGCTGGTGCCGAGGAGCCGGTGGAGATCGTCACGCTGCAGGTCCTGGGCCGTGGCCTGCCGGAGCGCCCGCGTATGCCGGATCGCCTCTCACCCCAGGCGGCGCCCCATGGCATGCCCTTGGCGCAGCCGGCCCGCCCCGCCTATTTCGGCCGCGCCTTCGGTTGGCT
>JAQGIA010000220.1 GCA_028291445.1 Belnapia sp. | reverse complement strand
TCGGCGGCATCGGGGCCGAGCCGGGCCAGCAGCCGGGCCCGGCCACCCTCCTCGCCCAGCACCCCGGCCAGCAGGCAATGCGGGGTGATGAGATCGGCCCGGTCGGCCAGCCGCGCCAGCCAATCCGCCGCCCGGCCGAGATCGCTATCCGCCCCGCGCTGGGCCATCAGCGCGCCGAACAGCGACCCGGTCCGGCCATGCGCCAGGCCGAACAGCGCATCCTCGTCCAGCCCGACCAGCGGCGATTTCAGCAGCGCCGCCAATTGCAGATCGTCGTCCGGCAGCAGCAGCACGTCGCACAGCGCCAGCAGGTCCTGCACCGCGATCTGCTCGACCAACTTGAGCCGGTCCACGCCACCGACCGGCACGTCGCGTTCCTTCAGCGCCCGCACCAGCCGCTGGATGAAGGCGGTGCGGCGGCGGACCAGCACGAGGATATCGCCGGGGCGGATGCGGCGGCCACGGGCCGGCAGCTCCTCCGTCCCGATCATCGCGGCGATCCGTGCCGCCAGCGCCTCGGCCAGCAGGGCGGGGGCATCGGCCACCGCCTCGGGGGATTCAGGCACTTCCCAGGGGGTCGGCTTCGGCTTCTCCGCCGGGCGGAGCAGCGGCCATAGCTCCACCATCCCGGCCTGGCCGGCGCGGTCCGGCAAGTGGTGCAGGGTGGCGCCATCCGGCACTACCCCGGCCCGCGCCTCGCCCTCGGCGAAGACCGCATCCACCAGGCCGAGCACCGGCTCGGTGGAGCGGAACGAGACATTGAGCGCGACCGTCTCGAACCGGCCGCCCTGGCCGGCGACGCGCTTGCGGTAGGTGCCTTCCCAGCGGCCGAAGCCGCGCGCATCGGCGCCCTGGAAACCGTAGATCGCCTGCTTGATGTCGCCGACCGCGAAGATGGTGCGGCCGATGGCGGGCATGCCATCCTTCGTTGCGCGACGCTCCGCGCCGGCACCCGCGAAGAATTCCTCGGTCAGCGCCGCGGCGATGCCCCATTGCGCCGGGTTGGTGTCCTGCGCCTCGTCCAGCAGCACATGGTCGAGCCCGCCATCCAGCTTGAACAGCACCCAGGCGCTGCCGGGATCCCGCAGCACCCGCTGGGCGATGGCGATCAGGTCGTCGTAGGCGAGCAGCCCGGCATTGCGCTTGCGCGCCTCGTAATGCTCCAGCACCGGGCCGGCCAGCGCCAGCAGCGCCTCGGTCGCCTCCAGCAGCCGGCATGCGGCCAGCTTGCGGTGGCCGGCGAGGATGCGCTCGACCTCATCCGCCATCGCCGCATCCCCGGCCAGCGCCGCGCGGGGGGTGCCCTTCTCGGTCAGGAAGCAGCCCGGCCAGTCGTCCCAGCGTAGCGCCCGCGTCGCCGCATCCTGCGCCAGCCAGGCGCGCATCCGGGCCGCCAGGTCGCGCGGGGTCTTGTTCTTGTGGTTCAACATGGCCGCCGCCGCCCGCGCCAGCGCATCCGGCACCTCGCACAGCGCGACGGTCACGCTGGCCAGATCCTCGCCATCCTCCAGCCGCAGCAGCCGGGCCAGCCGCAGCACCAGCCCGGGCAGGCCGTTGCTGGCGCGCAGGCATTCGGCCAGCTTCTCCCGGTCGCGCATCAGCGCGCCGATGGTCTTCGAGAAATCATCCGCCCCGACCAGCCCGGCCAGCAGCGCGATCTGCGCCCGCGGCGCGGCATGGCCGGCCAGCACCGCCTCGCGCGCATCGGCCAGCAGGCTGGCGGCGTCGATATCCTCCAGCACGCTGAATTGCGGCGGCAGCCCGGCCTCCAGCGGGAAGGCACGCAGCAGCGACTGGCAGAAGGCATGAATGGTCGAGATCCGCATGCCGCCGGCCAGTTCCAGCACCTCGGCGAACAGGGCCCGGGCGCGGCGCCGCAGCGTCTCGGTCGGGACGCAGCCGAGGCCGCGCAGCTCGGCATCGAGCTTCGGCTCCTCCGCCACCGCCCAGTCGCCGAGCTTGCGGGCCAGCCGTGTCGCCATCTCCGCCGCCGCCGCCTTGGTGAAGGTCAGGCAGAGGATGCGGTTGGGCGATTGGCCATCCAGCAGCAGCAGCCGCAGCACCCGGTCGGTCAGCACCTTGGTCTTGCCCGATCCGGCCGAAGCCCCGACCCAGGCCGAGAGCGCCGGGTCGGAGGCAATTTTCTGGGCGGTCGCGGCCTGTTCGCGGGCCGTTTGCTCAACCATCCACGGAATCCTCGGCGCCGGCCCATTCGGCGCGGCGCGACAGGTGCTGATATTCATCCCCGGCCGGCTCACGCCCCGGATGCGGCCAGGCGAGGAAGGGCGCGGCGCCGAGCAGGAAGCGGGCGGCGAGCGCGTTGACCCGGTCGATCGCCTCCTCGGCCAGGCCGGCGATCTCGTCGCGGTCGGCGCTGATCGGCTGCACCTCGCCCGGCTTCGGCCCACCGGTCAGCTTCCAATAGACCAGCGCCGCGGCATCACCCGCCGGCAGGCCGCCGAAGGCACCCTTCGCCGCCATGGCGGCTTCGAGCAGAAGCTGCGGCTTGTGGCCTTCCTTCACCGCCTTCGGCCCCGGCATGGTGCCGGTCTTGTAGTCGAGGATGGCGAGCCGGCCATTGGCCAGCACGTCGATCCGGTCGGCCCGCGCGGTCAGGGTCACCACCCTGCCGTCCGGCTGGCGCAACGGGATTTCGCCGGTCAGCTCGACCAGGCTGCGGGCGATGGCATTGCCGGCCCGCGCCTCGGCCTCGCGCTCCACCACGAAGCCGCCGATGCGGGCCAGCCGGGGCTGCCAGAAGGCCAGCAGGCCGGGTCGGGCGCCGGCCTCGGCCAGTGCCAGCGCGGCCGCCTCGTCGAAGATCGCCTGGGCGGCTACCTCGCCCGGCCAGGGGCCGGCGGCCAGCCAGCGGATGAAGCCGGCCATCGCCGCGTGCACCAGGTTGCCGTAATCGGCGGCGCCCACCTCGGCATCCAGCGGGTCCAGCGGAAACAGCCGCAGCACCCGCCGGGCATAGAAGGCATAGGGGTCGGCCAGCAGCGTCTCCACCTCGGTCACCGAGATCTGCT
>JAQGIA010000135.1 GCA_028291445.1 Belnapia sp. | reverse complement strand
CTCCGTTGTCAGCCGGTTGTGGTCATAACAGACGGCACCGCAGAGGAAGGCCAGGGGAAGCAGCAAGGAAGCCAGCCGCATGAAGCGCAGCGAGGGCGGCAGGCTGTTCACCGGCAGCTGGGCGCCTCCTGACCGGCTGCGCTAAACATGCATCATCTCCGCAAGGACTTCGCGCATCGGCGCGATCCTGCCGGGATGCAGTCACGCTGCCGTGAGTCGACCCAGGCAATTCATTCCGCCGGAACCGACCGGGCGCATTGTGCCCCATCCCTTGAGGTGTCGCGCAATGCCTGCTAATGCGCCACGGCCCAGCTGCGCCCGGTGCCGACCTCGACCGCCAGCGGAACCCGCAGCGTGGCGACGCTCTCCATGACCCGGCGCACGAGGGCGGCGGTGGCCTCGACCTCCGCCTCCGGCACCTCCAGCACCAGTTCGTCATGCACCTGCAATAGCATGCGGGCGGCGAGGCCGGCGTCGCGCAGCGCCTTCGGCACGCGGACCATGGCGCGTTTGATGATCTCCGCCGCACCGCCCTGGAAGGGGGCATTGATCGCCGCCCGCTCGGCGCCGGCCCGGCGCACCGGGTCCTTGGCGCCGATATCCTGGATCCAGAGCTTCCGCCCGAAGGAGGTGGAGACATAGCCTTGCAGCCGCGCTTCCTCCTTCAGCCGCTCCATCGCCGCGCGGATGCCGGGGTACTGGCCGAAATAGGCATCGATGATCTCGCGCGCCTCGCCCGGGCCGATCCCGAGCCGGCCGGCCAGGCCGAAAGCGGACATGCCGTAGATGATGCCGAAGTTGATCGTCTTGGCGCGGCGCCGCGCCTCCTTGTCCACCGCCCCTGGGGCCAGGCGGAAGATATCCGCCGCGGTGCGGGCATGGATGTCCTGCCCGGTCTCGAAGGCTTCCCGCAGTGCCGGCACGTCGGCCAGATGCGCCAGCAGCCGCAGCTCGATCTGCGAGTAGTCGGCCGACATCAACACATGGCCCGGCTCGGCGATAAAGGCGTGGCGGATGCGCTGGCCTTCCTCGGTCCGCACCGGGATGTTCTGCAAATTGGGCTCGGTCGAGGCCAGCCGGCCGGTGCTGGTATTGGCCATGGAGAAATCGGTATGGACGCGGCCGGTGCGCGGGTCGATCTGCGCCGCCAGCCCGTCGACATAGGTGGATTTCAGCTTGGCCAGCTGGCGCCAGTCCAGCACCGTGCGGGCCAGCGGCACGTCGCGCGCCGCCAGTTCCTCCAGCACTGCGGCATCGGTGCCCAGGCGCCGGCCTTGCCCTTGCGGCCACCCGACAGCTTCATCTCGTCGAACAGGATCTCGCCCAGTTGCTTCGGCGAGCCGACGTTGAAGACCCGGCCGGCCAGGCGGTGGATCTCCGCTTCCAGCACCGCCATGCGGCTGACGAAATCCTCGCCGATCCGCGCCAACTCGACGCCATCGACCTTGATGCCGGCGATTTCCATGTCGCGCAGCACGCCGACCATGCGGCGCTCCACCTGCTCGTACAGCGCCAGCGCACCATCCTCGCGCAGCCTCGGCCGCAGGATGTGCCAGAGCCGCAGGGTGACGTCGGCATCCTCGGCGGCGTAGTCGGTCGCCTTGTCCAGCGGCACCTGGGCGAAGCCGATGCGGGCGCGGCCGGTGCCGGTCACCTGGTCGAAGGAGATCGGCGTATGGCCGAGGTGCAGGCGGGACAGCTCGTCCATCCCATGGCCGTGCTTGCCGGCTTCCATGGCGTAGGAGATCAGCATGGTGTCGTCGACCGGCGAGACCGCGATGCCGCCGTTCTCCGCCTGGGCCAGTACTTCCAGATCGTATTTGGCGTGCTGCAGCACCTTCAGCACCGCCGGATCCTCCAGCAGCGGCCGCAGCGCCGCCATGGTGGCCGCGAAGGGCAATTGCGCCAGGCTGGGACCATCCGCGGCCTCGGCCGGTGCCTCCAGCATGTCGCCCTGGGAGGCGCCAGGCGAGACATGCCGCAGCGGGATGTAGCAGGCGCGGCCCGGTGCGGTGGCGAGGCAGACGCCGACCAGCCTGGCGTTCAATGCGTCGAGGCTGTCGGTTTCGGTATCGAGGCCCACCACGCCGGCAGCGGTCGCCTCGGCGATCCAGGCGGCCAGCGCCTCCAGCGTCGTCACCGTCTCATAGCCGCCGAAGGGCGCCGCGGCCGGGTCGAGCGGGGCCACAGGCGCAACAGCCGCCTGGGCCGCCGTGACGGCGCTGTTGCGGGCCCGGCTGCCGGCATCGCCCGCGGCCTCGCCGAGGCCCATGCGGGCGACGATGCTGCGGAAGCCCTGATCGCGCAGGAATTTCTCGAGCGCCGCGGGCTCCGGCGGGCGGACCGCCAGCTCGTCGATGGTCAGGGGCATCGGCGCCTGGTCGTCGAGGGTGACGAGGCGCTTGGAGATACGGGCCTGCTCGGCATATTGCTCGAGGTTCTGCCGGCGCATCGGCTGCTTGATCTGCGCCGTATTGGCCAGCACCGCCTCGAGGTCGCCGTAGAGCAGGATCAACTCGGCCGCGGTCTTCGGGCCGATCTTGGGCACGCCGGGGACATTGTCCACCGCATCGCCGATCAGCGCCTGGACTTCGATGACCTTGTTCGGCGGCACGCCGAATTTCTCGGCGACCTCGGCCTCGCGGATCGGCCGGCGCTTGATCGGGTCGTACATCTGCACGCCCGGCCGGACCAGCTGCATCAGGTCCTTGTCGGAGGAGACGATGGTGACTTCCCCGCCGCCTTCGACGAAGGCCCGGGCATAGGTGGCGATCAGGTCGTCAGCCTCGAAGCCGGGAACTTCCACCTGGGCGACGCCGAAGGCTTCGGTCGCTTCGCGGATCAGCGCGAATTGCGGAACCAGCTCGGGCGGCGGATCGGGGCGATGCGCCTTGTAGGCGGGGTAGAAGTCGTTGCGGAAGGTCAGCCGGCTGGCATCGAAGACCCCGGCGAGGTGGCTGCCGCGGTGCTCGGCCAGGAAGCTGGACAGCATCTGGGTGAAGCCGAAGACGGCATTTACCGGGATGCCATCCGGCCGGGTCATCGGCGGCAGCGCGTGAAAGGCGCGGAAGATGTACCCGGAAATATCCACCAGCACGAGGTGGCGGACGCCCGGCACGGCGACCGGGACGGCCTCCGCGCCCTCGGCTGTGGCCGTCGCGCCATCGGCCGTGGCCGCAGCGTCGGTGCCCATGCCGCTAATGATGGTCGTCGCCACCCGCCCCCGCCTTCAGCTCATAGGTGATGGAGCAATAGGGGCAGGTCACCGCCTGCTCGCCATCGTTGATCCGCAGCCAGACGCGGGGATGGCCGAGGCCCGGCCCGGCGATCTCGCCGTCGCAGGGCAGGCTGCGGGAGGTGACCTCGATCCGCTGAACCGGGGTCACCCCGGCGGTCAGCTTGGGCGCGTAACCGGTCTGCTTGGCGTCGCGCATCGGCGCTCCTTGAGGATAGCTGCGGGGCAGGCCGCAGCATAGGGGCCAAGGCCAGCCTGGACCAGGGCAGCCTGAACCAGGGCGGCCTGCACCGAGCCGGCCCGGACCGGGGCGGCCGCCGGGGTCACTTCGGGCGCCGCAGCCGCATTCATTGTGGACGCCGCAGCCGCGGCAGGCCGAAGCGGCGGAACAGGCCGCGCTTGGCCAGGGATTCGAACATCTCGCCCGGCCCTTCCGGGTCCAGCACCTCGTTGTCGGCCAGCCAGGTCTCGACCGCGGTCAGGTCCGGGGTCTCGTAGGGACGCAGGCTGCGGCCCGCGGTCCGCAGGGATTCGATGGCGCGGATCAGCGACCCGGTCTCCGCGATCCGCTGCACCACCACCTCGGGGGTCTGCCCCAGATGCTCGGCCAGCAGCCCGTCGCGCACCGCGAGGATCGACTGCTCCGCCGCGGCATTGCCGGGCTGCGCGGCATCGATGACGACGTCGCATTCGGTGTCCAGCCGCATCGACCGATTGTTCATGTTGGAGGAGCCGACCCGCAGCACCTGGTCGTCCACCACCAGCACCTTGGCATGGACATAGATCGGCTGCCCCTGGGCGGTGACCGGATGGTAGATCCGGAAGCGACCATGCGGATCGGTGCGGCGCAGCGCCTCGAACAGCCGGGCGCGGGCGGAGTCCATGGCGATCGGCTCCAGCCAGCCCTGCGCCGTCAGCGGGTTGATGAGCACGATCTCCGGCCCGTACGGCTCGGCCAGGCGGCGGGCAATCGCCTCGGCGATGCGGCGCGAGGCGAAATACTGGCTTTCGGCGTAGATGCAATTCCTGGCCGAGGCGATGAGGTCGAGATAGAGGCGCTCGATCTCGTGGATGCCGACGAGGTCCTGCATCTCCGGCCGGGTGCGGGCGATACCGACATCGATGTCGCGGAAATGCGCCGGCAGATCCTGCGGCCAGCAGTCCGAGCGGCCGGTCACCGGGGCCAGGGGCCTGCCGCCCGCCGCCTGCCAGCGGTCCCGCGCCAGCTCGCCCAGCGCCGCCGCGGCCGGGCCTTCCAGCGCCGTCGTGGCATCGTGCCAGGGCGGGTGCGGCGCCCCGTTGGGCGCCACCCGGCGTGGCTCCTCGTCGCGGTGCTCGCGGGTGTCCCAGCGGTCGCCGGTCATGTCGATGCCGCCGCAGAAGGCCAGGCAATCGTCCAGCACCACGATCTTCTGGTGGTGCGACGCGGCCGGCGGATGCGCGCCATCCAGCTTCAGGGTGATGCGGGGGTGGCGCATCCAGCGGAACAGCGTGAGCAGGGTGGAGCCGCGGTAGATCATCTTCAGGCTGCCGACATCCCAGCGCAGCAGGAAGATCTCCAGCTCCGGCCGGCGGTCCACCAGCCAGAAGATGAAGTCGCCCAGGCCGTTCGGCGCCTCCGGCGAGGGAGCGCCGGGCAGCAGATCGATCCGGGCATCGAAATCCCAGCCGATGAGCATGATGCGGCGCTCGGCCCGGAGCATGGCGGAGCGCACGGCGCGGAAGTAATCCGCCGCATCGACGATGACGGTAGCCCTGCTGGCCCGCTCGATCCGCCAGCAATTGCCGCCCGGCCGCAGGATGGGGGCCTGGCCGTCTATCTCATTCTTGGAATGAAAATGCATCGCCCCCATTTTCACTATTGCCCGGCTGAACGCCGGGGTGGTCCGCATCCTCAGCCTACCCGAGGTAGCCGCGCCGCTGGTCGACCAGGGGTCCGACCCGATGCCTGGCCCGCCCGAGCCGCTGGCCGCCGGCTCGACTGATGTGCCCCAGCCTCAGCCCGTACCGGATGCAGGCCGATACTGCACCGGCCGCCGTCGCTGACCCTGGTCGCCTGACAGCAAAGCCGTCTCAGGCGCGCCCGTGGCAGTGCTTGTACTTCTTGCCGCTGCCGCAGGGGCAGGCGGCATTGCGCGGCGTGCGGAACCACGTGGCCGGGTCGGCCGGGTCCACGCCTTCCACCTGGCGCGGCGTGGCGGCAACGGTCGAGGGCGCGGGCTCGTAGCCGAAGCCGCCGGCCATCTCCATCTCGCCGACCGGCTGGGGGTGGCGCATGTCCAGCACCTGCACCGGCTCCGGCGAGGGGGGCGGGGTATTCGGCTGCAGCTCGATCCGCATCAGCACGCTGGTCACCCGCTCGCGCAGATCGGCCAGCATGGTGTTGAACAGGCCGAAGGCCTCGGATTTGTACTCGTTCAGCGGGTCGCGCTGGCCATAGGCGCGCAGGCCGATGCCCTGGCGCAGGTGGTCGAGCGAGAGCAGGTGCTCCTTCCAGACCGCGTCGAAGATCTGCAGCAGCAGGGATTTCTCGACCATGCGCATGAAGTCGGGGCCGATATTGGCGGCCTTGGCGGCGAAATGCTGCTCCGCCGCGGCCTCGATCCGCTCCCGGACCGCGGTCTCGTCGATGCCTTCCTCCTTGGCCCAGGCGATGATCGGCAGCTCCAGGCCGAGCTGCTCGCGCACCTTCTCCTCGAGCCCGGCCACGTCCCACTGCTCGGGGTAGGCATTCTCGGGGATCGCCTTGTTCACCAGATCCTGGATGCATTCGCGGCGCATCTCGGCGACGGTCTCGGCCACGTCCGGGGCGTTCATGAAGGTCCGCCGCTGGGCATAGACCTCCTTCCGCTGGTCGTTCATGACATCATCGTATTTCAGCAGGTTCTTGCGCGTGTCGAAGTTGCGCGCCTCGACCTTCTTCTGCGCCTTCTCCAGTGCCCGGTTGATCCAGGGATGGACGATCGCCTCGCCGGGCTTGAGGCCGAGCTTCTGCAGCATGCCGCCCATGCGGTCGCTGCCGAAGATCCGCATCA
>JAQGIA010000130.1 GCA_028291445.1 Belnapia sp. | reverse complement strand
TGGCGCTGGAAGCCGGCGCCCTGCAACGGCTGGCGATCATGGCGCAGGACGGGCTGGCGCGGTCGATCCGGCCGATCCACACGCCCTTCGACGGCGACAGCGTCTTCGCCCTGGCCACCGGCAAGCTCCCGCTGACCGGACCGGCGATGCTGGCACGGCTCGGGCATCTGGCGGCGGATACGCTGGCACGGGCGGTGGCGCGCGGGGTTCATGCGGCGACCGGGCTGGGCGACCGGCCAAGTTGGCGGGACGCTTTTTCGAGTCGCACAAACCACATCAACCCGGACCAACCCGGATAAATTTCCAGGTGAAGGTCAGCAACTAAGCCATTCTGTTTTAAGCAAATGCCTTGGGAAAATTAAACTTTATCGGGTTTAGCGACTGGCCGGCAGGCCATGTCGATCATAGGTATATTATCCCACACCAACGGCCCCGGCTGCAAGCTAATCCCCCGCCAGCGCCCGCTTCGCCACTTCCGCCAGGAAGCCGCTGGCGACCGGCAGGATGGCATCGTTGAAGTCGTAGGCGGGGTTGTGCAGCTCGCGGCCGCCGTCGCCGGGTCCATTGCCGATCCAGACGAAGGCGCCGGGCACCTCCTGCAGGAAGAAGGAGAAATCCTCGCCGGTCATGGCCGGCAGCAGGTCCCGCCGCAGGGTGGTGACCGCCGCCGCCGCCGTGGCGGCCGCCTCGCGCTCGGCCGGGTGGTTCACGGTGGGGGCGACGCCGACGCGGAAATCCACCGCCGCCTGCAGCCCGAAGGTGGCGGCGATGCCCTCGGCGATGCGCCGCATGGCGGCCTCGATCGCCGTGCCGGTCGCCTCGGTCAGCCAGCGGGCGGTGCCCTTCAAGGTGGCGCGGGCGGCGACCTGGTTCTGCGCCTCGCCGGCCTCGGCCACGGTCACGCTGACCACCGCGGCCTGCATCGGGTCGATGTTGCGGGCGACGATGGATTGCAGCGCGACGATGCAATGCCCGGCGCCGATCATCGGGTCCCGCGTCAGATGCGGCAGGGCGGCATGGCCGGCATGGCCGGTGAAGGTGATCGTGAAGCGGGCGCCGGCGGCCATCACCGCCGCCTCATGCACCGCGATGGTGCCGGCCTCGAGCCCCGGCCAGTTATGCCAGCCGAAGATGCGCTCCATCGGGAAGCGCTGGAACAGCCCGTCCGCGATCATGGCGCGGGCACCGCCGCCGCCCTCCTCGGCCGGCTGGAAGACCAGTTGCACGGTGCCGGTCCAGCTTGCATCGGCGACCAGCAGCGCGGCAGCGCCGAGCAGGGCGGTGGTATGGCCGTCATGGCCGCAGGCATGCATCACCCCGGGGATGGTGGAGCGATGCGGCAGCTCGGCGTTCAGCTCCTGGATCGGCAGCGCATCCATGTCGCCGCGCAGCCCGACCGAGCGGTTGGAAGCGCCACCTGCCCCTCCTGGGGCGCGACGGATGGTGCCGACCACGCCATGGCCGCCGACCCCTTCGGTGACCTCGACACCCATGGCCCGCAGCCTTTCGGCGACGAAGGCGGCGGTGGCCCCCTCGTTCAGGGTCAGGCCCGGATGGGCATGCAGGTGGCGGCGCCACCCGGTGAGCGTCTCGGCCAGGGCTTGATCCATGCGGCCAGTGTAGCGGATGCCGGAAGCGGCGGGAACCGGTGGCCTGGGTAACCAAGCCACGCCATCGCCGGGCTCGTGAGGAAGTGGCAGCAGGAGATGGCAGGTTCCAGCGGCGGTGCCATTCATGGGAGAACACCCTGATCGCGCGCCGCGCGCGCCCGGCACGCGACCGGCCGGGGAACCATTCAACCAGGAAACCGCTTCCTCATCGTGGCAGCTTCGATCCGATCCCTCCCCGCCCTGCTGGCGCTGGCTCCTGCCCTGCTGGCCCCCGCCTCACTGGCCCCCGCCTCACTGGCCCCCGCCCTGCTGGCCCCCGCCTTGTTGGCCCTGGTCCTGGCGTCGGCCGGCCCAGCCCGGGGCCAGACGCCACCCGCCGAGCCGCAACCGGCGGCGGAAGCGACGGATACCCTGCCCTATGCGGTCGAGCTGGTGCCGAGCGGCGATGCCCGGCTGGATGCCGCGCTCGGTGCCGTATCCCAGCTCGTGGCACTGCGGGAAAGCTCGCCGACCAGCCCCGGCGGCGTGCTCGGCCGGGCCGAGGGCGACCGCGAGCGATTGCAGCAGGCGTTGCGCTCGGAAGGTTATTGGGGCGGCGTCGCCCGCATCAGCATCGCCGGGCTGCCGCTGGGCGATCCTGGCCTGCCGGCGCGGCTGGAGGCCCGGCCGCTGTCCGCCACGGCGCAACCGGTGCCGATCCGCATCGCGGTCGAACAGGGCCAGGCCTACAAGGTCGCCAGCATCTCGGTCCGCGCCACCACCCCGGCCGAGCAGCCGGTGGTGGATGCCGCGGTCGCCACGCCCTTCGGCATCGCCCCGGGGGACGTGGCCCGGGCCGAGCCGGTGCTGGGCGCCGAGCGGATCCTGCTGGACCGGCTGCTGACCGCCGGCCACCCGCTGGCGGTGCAGGCCGGGCGGGAGACGATGGTGGATCATGGCGCCAAGACGATGGAGATCGCTTGGCGGCTGGCGCCCGGCCCGGCCGCCACCTTCGCCCCGCCGGTGGTCGAGGGCGCGGTCGGCGTCGACCCGGCCTTCCTGACCCGCCAGGCCGGCCGCATCGCCGGCGAGCCCTACAATCCGGCGACCCTGGAGAAGGCGCGGCGGCAGATGATGGCGCTCGGCCCCTTCGGCTCGGTCCGCACCCGGGCGGCGAGCCGGCTGGATGCCGAGGGCCGGCTGCCGACCACCTTCACCGTCAGCGAGCGGGCCCGCCATGCGGTCGGCGCCACCGCCGCCTACGAGACCAATTACGGCCCGACGGTAAAGCTCTACTGGGAGCACCGGAACCTGTTCGGCGGGGCGGAGCGGCTGCGGATCGAGGGCGAGGTGGCGCGGATCGGCACCGGCGGCGCGCTGGACCAGATGACCTACCGGAGCGGCATCACCTATACGAGCCCCGGCGTCTTCGGCCTCGACCTGACCCTGATCGCCAGCCTCGGTGCCCTGCGTGAGCGGCTGGAAGCCTATGACCGAGATGCGGTGACCGCCGCGGTGCTGCTGGAACGCCGGCTGACCGACCAGCTCACGGTGCGGGCCGGGCCGACCGCGGAGTTCGGCTCGATCGGGCCGCCGGATGGCAAGCTGGCGCCCTACCAGATCGTCGGCGTGCTGTTCGGCGCCCGCTGGGACGGGACCGACAGCCTGCTCGACCCGTCGAAGGGCTGGCGCGCCGATGGCACCATCGCCCCCTCCTACAGCCTGCGCGACAACGCGCCCTTCGCCCCGCTGCGGCTGACCGGCAGCACCTATTGGGACGTGGCCGGCGACCGGCGCAGCATCCTGGCGGTGCGCGGATCGTTCGGGTCGCTGCTCGGCGCCGGGCGGGACAACGTGCCGCGGCACCTGCGCTACTACGCCGGCGGCGGCGGTTCGGTGCGCGGCTTCGACTACCAGTCGATCGGCCCGCGCGACGAACGCAACAAGCCGGACGGCGGGGCCAGCGTCGTCGAGGGCAGCCTCGAATGGCGCCAGCGGGTCTGGGGCGATATCGGCGCGGTCGCCTTCGTCGATGCCGGCGCGGTCAGCAATTCCTCGGTGCCGGACAGTTCCAACCTGCGGGTCGGTGCTGGCCTCGGCGTGCGGTACTACACCGCCATCGGGCCGGTCCGGGCGGATGTGGCGCTGCCGGTGGTGCGCCAGCCGGGGTCCTCGGGCTACGGGCTCTACGTCGGCATCGGCCAGGCTTTCTAGGTCATGCGAATCCTGAAATGGGCGTTCGGCGCGCTGGCGCTGTTGTTTCTGGTGCCGGTGCTGCTGCTGGCGGGCGCATTGGCCTGGGTCAATACCGCGGGCGGCGGGGACTTCCTGGCCCGGCAGGCGGCGGGCTTCGTCCCCGGCCTGGCGATCGAGGGGCTGCGCGGACCGCTACCGGGGCATCTGGCCTTCGCCCGGCTGGGCTATGCCGATGCCGCGGGCGAATGGGTGGTGCTGGAGGATGGCCGGATCGACCTCGATCTGGCCGCCCTGCTCTCCGGCACCTTGCGGGTGGAGCAGGTCACCGCGGCGCGGGTCGCCCTGGCGCGGCTGCCGGCCGGCGGCTCGGCCCCCGCCGAGCCTGCCGCGCCCTCCGAGCGGGTGCTGCCGCAATTGCCGAGCCTGCCGCTGGATGTGGCGCTGGAACGGCTGGCCATCGGCCGGATCGAGCTGGGGGCGCCGGTGCTGGGCCAAGCGGCGGTATTCAGCCTCGATGGCAATGCCGGGCTGGCGGCCGGTGCGCTGCGGGCCAGGCTGGATGTCAGGCGGCTGGATGCGGCGGCGCGGATCGCGCTCGACCTCGACCTGACCCCGGCGGCCGACCGGCTGGCGGCACGGCTCACGCTCGATGAAGCGACGGGCGGGCTGGTCGCCAGCTTGATCCCGCCGCCCGAGGGCGGCTGGGGCGATGCGCCCCTGAAGCTGGCCCTGAGCCTCGATGGCCCGGCCTCGGGCGCGGCGCTGGACCTTGCCGCGAGCCTTGGGCCGGAGGTGGCGCTGCAAGGCGCCGGGACGGTACGGGTCAGCCCGGATGGCGGGTTCGGCGCCACGCTGCGCGGCGAGGCACGGGCCGGGCCGCTGCTGCCCGCCGATCTCAGGCCGCTGGCGGTGCCGCTGGGCTTCGCCCTCGATGCCGACCTACCGGCCAACCGGAAGCTGGCGCTGCGCGACCTGCGCCTGACCCTGCCGGCCGGGACGCTGGCGGCCAGCGGCACGGCCGATCTCGGGACCGAGGCGCTGGCGCTGCGGCTGGAGCTGGAGCTGACGGACTCCGGGCAGTTCGGGCCGCTGCTGCCGGCCGGGCTCGCCTGGACGGGGCTGCGGGCGACGGCGCAGGTCGGGGGCACCATCGGTGCGCCGGCCATCGACCTGACCGCCGTGCCGGCAGGCTTCGTGACCGGCGTGGCCCAGGCGGATGCGGTGCTCGGCCCGGTGCCTCGCCTCGCGCTGAAGGCGGCGCTGCCCGGCCCGACCCTGGATGCGACCCTGACCGGGGCCGAAGGACGACTGGCGGCGCGCGGCAGCCTGGCCGAGCCGATCGCGCTCGATGCCGAGGTCTCGCTGCCCCGGCTGGAAGTGCTGGGCGCCGGTTCCACGGGGGCGCTGGAGGCCAGGCTGCATGCCGCCGGCAAGCTGGCCGACCCGGACCTGACCATCAACGCCTGGTCCGGCCGGATCGCCGCCGCCGGGCGGGTGCTGGAGGGGCTGCTGTTGGAGGCGCAGGTGGCGACGCCGGCCTCCGCCCCGCGCGGCACCGCGACCTTGCGGGCGATGCTGGACGGGCTGCCGGTGGCGCTCGACTTTCGTGGCCGACCAGAGGGTCAGGCAGTGCGGATCGAGGCGGCGGAGGCGCGGCTGGGGCCGGCGCATCTGACCGCGACCGGCCGGCTGGACCCGGCGGCCAAGCTGTTCGATGGCCAGGCGCGGCTGGAGGCGAGCGACCTGGCGCCGCTCGGCCGGCTGGCCGGGCTGGCGGGATTGGCCGGGCGGCTGACGCTGGAGGCCAAGCTGGCGCCGCGGGATGGGATCCAGGGGCAGGTGCAGGGCTTCGACCTGCGGCTGGACGCCCCGCGCCTCGGCTATGCCGGGCAGGAGGGCACCCTGGCCGCGACCGTCGCCGGCACGCCCGAGGCGCTGGACTGGACCCTGCGCGGCCGGGCGACCGAGGGCGATATCAGCGGCCGCGGCCGGGTCTCGGCGGCGAACGGCGGCTGGCGGCTGGACCTCGCGGCGCTGGAGGCCAAGGCGATGGGCGAAAGCCTGCGGCTGGCCAATCCGGCCCGGGTCAGCCTCGGCGCCGATGGCGGGGTGGAGGTGGCCGGGCTGGCGCTGGCCATCGGCGGTGGTGGCCGCATCCAGGCGGAGGGGCGCTGGGGGCCGGAACGGGCCGATATCGGCGCCACCATCGCCGCGCTGCCGCTGTCCCTGGCGCAGCGCTTCGCGCCCGATCTGAAGCCCCAGGGGGTGCTCTCGGCCGAGGTGCGGGCGACCGGGCGGGTGGCGCAGCCGGAGATCCGCGGCACGCTCAACGGCACCGGCATCGGGCTCGGCGCCGATTGGGCCAAGGGGTTGCCGGCACTGACCTTGCGGGCCGAGGGCAGCATGGTCGGCACGGTGACCCAGGGGCGGGCCGAGGTCGGTGCCGGCCCGGCCGGCAGCCTGGTGGCGACCGCCCGGCTGCCGGGCGGCTTCGGGGCGACCGGGCCGCTGGC
>JAQGIA010000096.1 GCA_028291445.1 Belnapia sp. | reverse complement strand
AGCATGCGGCCGACAATCCCGACCAGCGGATCAGCGAGAATACCCGCTGGGCGACGGTCATGGCGGTCGATCTCGCTACCGGCCTGCTGCATGCGGTGCTGACGCTGGCCTCCTTCGCCGGGGTGCTGTGGGTGCTGTCGAGCGCGGTGCGGCTGGGTGGCGTCGAGGTGCCGGGCAGCCTGGTGTTGGTGGCGGTGGTCTATGCGCTGGCCGGCGGGACGCTGACCTGGCTGATCGGCCGGCCGCTGGTCGATATCAACATCCGCCGCAACCAGACGGAATCCGACCATCGCTTCGCCCTGCTGCGCCTACGCGAAAGCGCCGAGGCGGTGGCGCTGATCCGCGGCGGGCCGGATGAATCGACCGGGCTGCGGGCCGCTTTCGCCCGGGTGGTCGGCACCATGCACGAGCTGCTGCGGACCGAGCGGCAATTGATGTGGCTCGGCTCCGGCTATCACATGGTCGCTGCGGTGATCCCGCTGCTGCTGGCGAGTCCGATGTATTTCGCCGGGGTGCTGACGCTCGGCGTGCTGATGCAGCTGGCCCAGGCCTTCGTCGAAGTGGTCAAGGCGCTGTCCTGGTTCCAGGAGAACTGGCCGCGGCTGGCGGATTGGCGGAGCCATGTGGAACGGATCGTGGCGCTGGAGGACAGCCTGGACGCCGCCGAGGCGCTGGGGGCGGCGAGCGGCATCAGCGTGACCGAAGGCGGCGCGGTGCTGGCCTTCGACGGGCTGCGGCTGCGCGGGCCGGATGGGATGGTGCTGGTCGCCGAGGCCAGTGCGGTGATCCATGCCGGGGAGCGGGTACTGATCCAGGGCGAGAGCGGCACCGGCAAGAGCACGCTGTTCCGCGCCGTCGCCGGACTCTGGCCCTGGGGCGAGGGCCGGATCCGCACGCCGGCGCGGGCGACGATGATGATCCTGCCGCAGCGGCC
This sequence comes from Belnapia sp., assembly GCA_028291445.1. Taxonomy (GTDB): domain Bacteria; phylum Pseudomonadota; class Alphaproteobacteria; order Acetobacterales; family Acetobacteraceae; genus Belnapia. The sequence continues at coordinate 1,643 of JAQGIA010000096.1, read as the reverse complement.
CTACCTGCCGCTCGGCAGCCTGCGGGATGCGGTCTGCTACCCGGCGCCGCCCAGGACCTTCGCCGATGCGCCCAGGGTCTTTGCCGATGCGCCCGGAGCCTTCGCCGATGCTGCTGTGCAGGCGGCGCTGATCCGCTGCGGGCTGCCGGCGCTGGTCGGGCGGCTGGACGAGGCAGGACGCTGGGACCGTATCCTCAGCCTCGGGCAGCAGCAGCGTATCGGCTTCGCCCGGCTGCTGCTGCACCGGCCGGATTGGGTGCTGCTGGACGAAGCGACCTCGGCGGTGGACGAGGCCGGCCAGGCGGCGCTGATGGGGCTGTTCGCGGTGGAGCTGGTCGGGGCGACGCTGGTCTCGATCGGCCATCGGGCCGGGCTGGCGGCGTACCACGACCGGGTGCTGCGGCTGGAGGCCGGGCCCGCGGGGGCACGGATGGCGGCCGAGGGAACGGCGGCACGGGCCAGGACGCCCGCGCTGGTGGTGGCGCCCCTCCGCTAGAGCGGGATGCGTTGCGGCGAAATCGCTGAATCCCGCGACAGGATCGAGGCTGGAGCATGCTGGGTGAGCGAAAGCGAATGCAGCAGGCTCCAGCGCCGGCCCGGGCGATGAGGGCCTTGCCCTACAGATCCACCTTCCCGGTATGCAGCTTCATCCGCATGTGGTCGGGCACCTCCTGCCCGGCGTCGACGAAGGCCTTGCGCAGCGCGCCCATGCTGGGGCCGAAGATGCCCTCGCGGTTCTCGCTGCACCATTCGCGCGATTGCAGCGGCATGGTGAGCGAGCCCTGGAAATGCGGCATGACCCAGCGGGCGAACAGCTCGAAGCTGCGCATGGTGTCTTCGCGGTTGGCCCATTCATGGGCGCGGAACAGCACGCCGCCGGCGCCGCCTTCGGTATAGGCCAGCAGCCGCTCGATGCCCTTGATGATGGTCTCCGGGCTGCCGACCAGGGTGGTGCCGGCCTTCAGCCCGTCGCCGAGTGGGTTCTCGCTGCGCATCGGCGGGCGGCCGAGGGTTTCGCTGAAGTAGGACAGCGTCTCGATGCGCTCGCCGCGACCGACGTCGCGGAAGGCGCGCTCATCCTCGTCGGCGCAATGCATGTTGATGACCAGGCGCCAGCCGTCGCGGTTGAAGGTCTTGCCGTGCTTCTCGGCCTCGGCCTCGCCCTGGCGCCAGTATTCCGCCAGCTTGGCATTGCCGCCCGGCAGGCCGGCACCGAGCGACAGCAGGCCCACGCCATACTTGCCGGCGGTGAGCACGCCGGAGGGCGTGGTGGCGGAGGCCACCGCGATGGGGAAATGCGGATAGGTATAGGGCGCGAGGTGGAGCCGGGCCTGGTTCAGCTCGAACCAGTCGGTCTTCATCGTCACCGGCTCCTCGCAGGCGAGCAGCCTGGTGATGGCGCCGAGGCTTTCGTCCATCATCCGGCGTTGGTCGTCGGCCTTGATGCCCATCATATAGGCGTCGGAGACCAGGGCGCCCGGGCCGCAGCCGAGCATGGCGCGGCCGCGGGTCATGTGGTCGAGCTGGACGAAGCGCTGCGCCACCAGGAAGGGATGGTGGTAGGGCAGCGAGGTCACGCCGGAGCCGAGCATGATGTGCTTGGTGCGCTCGGCGGCGGCGGCGATGAAGATTTCGGGGCTGGC
>JAQGIA010000041.1 GCA_028291445.1 Belnapia sp. | reverse complement strand
CCGGTGGAAGGCATCCGCGGCCGGCGCCGCCGGGGTGAGCGGGTGGCTGTGCTGGGCGAAGGCGGGGGCGGCCGCCAGGCTGGCGGCGGCGGCAAGCAGGCGGCGGCGATGCATGCGGAAGCTCCGGGAGGTCGTCGCATTTTGGGCTGGATGCCCGCGCTTTGCTACAGCCGCGCGGCCCAGGGCAGGAAGACCAGCAGCCTCGCCACGCCCGCCCGAGATATTGCGCGCCCAACACCATGCCGAGCGCCATTATGGTTCCCCGTCAGGATGACCGAGGCCACCTTCATCCAGGCTTCACCGGCCCCGCAGTGCCTGCGCGACATCGCGCAGGCCCATCACCTGCTGCCGTAGCCAACCGCCGGTCGCGAGCCCTTCCGCCACCCCCGGCACCCCGGTCGGCGGGAAGGCGTCGCGCTTCCAGTCGCCGGTGCGGAAGATCCAGTCCCAGACCGGCAGCAGCACCGCGTAATTGCAGCCCCGCGCCCCGGCCGAAAGCTCGCCGTGATGCGCCCGGTGGAAGCGCGGCGAGACCAGCAACCGCTCGCCGACGCGGCCGAAGTTGAGCCGGACATTGGCATGCGACAGGCTCTCCCCCACCCGCAGCAGCAGCACGATGATGGGGAAATGCCCGGGCGGCACGCCGATCAGCAAAGCGATCCCGCCGAACCACAGCGCCGCCAGCACATCGTCCAGCACATGGTTGCGGTCGTCGGTCCAGAAGGTCATCTGCCGCTGGGCATGGTGGATCGCATGCAGCGCCCACCACCAACGGATGCCGTGCTGCGCCCGGTGCCGCCAGTATTCGCCGAAATCCAGCACCACCACATAGACCGCCAGCGCCAGCAGCGGCCAGGCGCGCAGCACCGGGAAGATTTCCTCCAGGGTCGGCGGCAGCAGCCCGGCCTCGGTCAGCCAGCCCTCCCAGCGGGATTGCAGCGAGGCCAGCAGCACGAAGGCCAGCAGCGGCAGCACCCCGAGCCGGGCGAGCAGGGTATAGACCACGTCGGTCCGCACCGCCCGCCGGTCGGCCCAGCGTTCGGCCCGGGGCTCCACCGGCCACCAGGCCTCCAGCGGCCGGCAGACGACATAGACCACGCCGATGGTCAGCAGCCCGAACAGGCCGAAATCCAGCCAGTCATAGGCATCCTCGGCCCAGTCCATCAGACCGAGCGCATACATGACCGGCTGGATCAGTGTCTCGAAAATCCAGCCGGTCAGGCTGGCGTAAAGTCCGGTCATGCCTTGCCCGTCGATATTCCCGTGGCCGGCAGCGGCGCGAAGCAGAAGCCTCGCGCCTGCAAGCCGCCGAGCACCGCGTCCAGCACCTGGGCGAAGGGATCGCGCCGGCTGCGGACGCCCCAATGCAGCACCACCACCTCGTTATCCTGGGTCTCGGCGATGGCGCGGCGGGCCAGCGCGGCATTGGGATGCGCGCCGCTGTCCAGCTCGTCTCCCCAGAAACCATGCGCGGTCCAGCCCTGGTGGCGCAGTCCGCAGGCGGCGGCCATGGCGAGGGCATTCGGCGTGGTGATCCCGCCCGGCGCCCGCCACAGCGGCAGCACCTGGGCCTCGGGCGCCATCTGGCGCAGCCGGGCGATCGGCCGTTCCAACTCGGCGCAAAGCCCGCGCTGGTCCAGCACCTCGCTCGCCTGGCCCTGGCGATGCGCATAGCGGACCCGTCCCGGCCCCGGGTCGCCCCGGAAATACCAGTGGCGCCAGGTATGGCTGGCGAAGGCGTGGCCCTCGGCGGCGCGGGCACGCCAGAACGGCCCCCAGCTGTCGTCGAGCGTCCGGTCGCCGCGCCAGGTCGGCTCATCGGCCAGGAACAGCGTGGCGCGGATGTCGCGGCGGCGCAGCACCTCGGCGATCTGCTCCGCCTCGCGGCTCCAGCCGGTGTCGATGGTCAGGTGGATGGTGCCGCGGCAGGCGGGAGCGGCCGGATTGGGAGCGGCCGGGGCGGGCACGGCAGGAGCGGGGGCGGCAACGGACTGGGCCAAGGCCGCGGGCGGCAGCAGCGCGGCCAGGGCGCCCTGGGCCAGAGCGCGACGCCTCACCGGTTCATCCAGCGGCGCCACCAGGGCGCTGCCTCGACCGGCGGATGATCGGCGACGGGCCGGTCAACGGCGGCCTGCAGCGGCGGCTCCGCCCGGACGACCTGCACGGGCGGGGCCGCGGGCACCAGTGCCATGGGAGCCCGGGCGGCGGGGCGTGCCGTCGCCGCCTCCTCCGCCATGTCCTCCGGCTGGATCGCCGGGCCGCGCGCCACCGCGGAACCGGCAGCCGGCACGGCGGCGGTCGGCGAAGGCGGCATCGCCTCCCGCCGCGGCTGCACGAAGATCCCATGCGGCGACCGGCCGACCGGCATGGTCACCGCCTCGCCGGTTGCCGGGTCGACCATCGCCACCCGGGCGATCCAGCGCAATGTCACCCAGAGCTTGCCGTCCGGGTCGAAGGCGATGCAATCCGGCCCGCCGGGGATGTCCCAGCCCGCCGTCACCTCCAGCGTCTCCGGGTCCAGCACGCTGATCCGGCTGTCGACCCGGCTGGTGACGTATAGCGCCTTGCCGTC
>JAQGIA010000023.1 GCA_028291445.1 Belnapia sp. | reverse complement strand
CCGAATTGGGCCCCGGCGACGCCGCCCAGCAGCAGCAGCATGGTCAGCAGGATATCCACCGTGCCGAGCTGGACCGCCTGCAGCAGCGTGACGTTGGCCGCCACGAAGACCACCTGGAACAGCGAGGTGCCGATCACGACGGAGGTCGGCATGCCGAGCAGGTAGATCATCGCCGGCACCAGCATGAAGCCGCCGCCGACGCCCATGACCGCCGACAGCACGCCGATGCCGAAGCCGACCAGGCAGGGCGGGATGACCGAGATATAGAGCCTGGATTTGCGGAACCGCATCTTCAACGGCAGCCCGTGCATCCAGAAATGCTCGTGCAGCTTGCGCTTGGTGGCGCTGCGCCGGCGCATGATGGCGCGCAGGCTTTCCATCATCATCAGCGCCCCGACGGTACCCAGCACCACCACGTAGAACAGCGAAACGGCGAGGTCGACCTGCCCCACCCGGCGCAGCAGCGCGAATAGCTGCACCCCGGCGAGCGAGCCGAATATGCCGCCGACCAGCAGCACGCCTCCCATCTTCGCATCCACGTTGCCCCTTCGCCATTGGGCGATCAGGCCGGATACCGAAGCGCCCAAGGTCTGATTGGCGCCCGAGGCGACCGCGACCGGGGCGGGAATGCCGATCAGGATCAGCAACGGCGTCAGCAGGAAGCCCCCACCGACGCCGAACAGGCCCGAAAGCCAGCCCACGCCGAAGCCGATGCCGATCAGCAGCAGCGCATCCACCGACATTTCGGCGATCGGCAGGTAGACCTGCATCGCGGGATCCGCACCAGGCAAAGGGTCAGAAAGGAGATCGAGGCGCGGTCCGAACGGCAGCGCGGCGCCGGTTTGAACCGGGGGTGTGGCGGGAGCAAGGCACAAACGCGCCGACGCTGCGTTTGCCTCGCGAACTGTGCCCGTTGCGCAGCGTTCCCGTGTCTTCAACCAATTTGGGAGACGCAGGGGTGGCAACACAGACTATGGCAACCGACACTGGGCTTGGGACCGCGTTGCCGGAAGGTGCTCCGGCCCTGCCGCCGCGGATTTCCTGGGGCGCGGTCTTCGCGGGTGGCGTCGTGGCAGTGGCGGTCGGCGCCATGCTGTCGATCCTGGGTGTGGCAATCGGCGCCAGCGCGGTGGATGCGACGAATGCCGATACACCGGGCGCCGGCACCTTCAGCATGGCAGCCGGCATCTGGCTGCTGGTGTCCAACCTGATCGGCCTGTTCATCGGCGGCTATGTCGCGGCGCGGCTTTCCGGCACCGCCGACGGCACCGACAGTTCGCTGCACGGACTTTCGGTCTGGGCGATCGGTTATCTGCTTTCGGCCGTGCTGCTGGGCAATGTCGCCGCCGGTGCTGCCGGTACGGCGGTCCAAGGGGTCGGATCGCTGCTCGGCGGCATAACCCAGGCGGCTGGCGAGGCCGCGGGTGCCGGTTCGGGTCCGGCCAGCCAGGCCCTTGGCCAGGTCGACCCCCGCCAGGCGATCGAGCGGGCGCAGATCGCGCTGCAGACGGGCGGCGACCCTGCTCAGATGAACGGCGACCAGCGCAAGGCCGAGATCGGCCAGTTGCTGACCCGCCGGGTCACCGACGGCAATCTGCCGCAAGCCGATCGTGATCGGCTGGGTCAGCTGGTTGCGGCGGAATACGGCATTCCGGCGGACGAGGCGACGCGTCGGCTGCAGCAGGTGGAGCAGCAGGTGACGGAAACTGCCCAGGCCGCAGAGCGGCAGGCACGGGAAGCCGCGGATGCGGCGGCGACGGCAGGTGCCGTGGCAGCCTACTGGGCCTTTGCCGCCATGCTGCTGGGCGCCGTTGCCGCTATCCTGGGTGCCCGGATCGGCACCCGTGCGACCGTTCCGGTGCGTCACTACGCCTGATCAAGCACATTAAGGGCAGCCCCGCTCGGGGCTGCCCGTTTTGCGTCAGTGCAAACGCGGGTTGCGCAGCCGTGCCGGCGTCGATGGCTGTGGCGGAGGAGAAGCAGGGGCTTTCGGCATCAGCGATGCTGCCAGCGCAGCGTGGCGGGCCGCTTCGGTAGCGCCGACCCGCAGGCATTCTGCCTCGACATAAGCCAGCATGAGGCGAAGTGCCGAATGGTCAGCAGTTTCGATGTCGGCTTCAGCCTCGAAAGGCCCGGTAGCGACGCACATCCTGCAGGCTCCGCCTAACGTGATATGAATGAACACATACTATTGACAGATTGGGACAGCAACATGGAAATCATGAATCAGACAGGCCCGATCATGTGAAATGTGCTGTAGCATATGGCATCTCTCGGTGAACATTTTAAATTCGTATTATTTTGATAACGATTTTATGAGCTTTGTTGCATCGGTTTTGGTTACAAACCAAGGTTTGACATTAATTAATATTTGGCAAGTTGGTTTAGAATTTTTCGACCCAGGGACGCAGCTCTAATTCCGAACTCCAGGCGCTGCGCGGCTGCCTGATCAAATGCAGATAACTCTCTGCGATGGCATCGGGGTCCAACAACCCATCGTCGCCGCGTTCCGGCCGTTGGGCGCTGCGGATCCCGCCATCGATGACGATATGCGCGACATGGATCCCCTGTGGGTGCAGTTCCCGGGCCGCGGATTGAGCCAGGCCCCGTAAGGCGAATTTGCCCATGGCGAAGGGCGCGCTCAGCGGGAAGCCTTTTACCCCGGCGCTCGCCCCGGTCAGCAGGATCGTGCCACGCCCGGCGGCAAGCATGCGGCGGGCTGCCTCCCGCACCGCCAGAAAGGCGCCAAAGGCGCAGACCTGCAGGCTTTTCTGCACCTCGGCAGGGTCCAGCTCGGCGATGGGGCCGCGTATCCGGTAGCTGGGATTGTAGATCACCACCTCCGCATCGCCGGCGGCCTCGAATAGCGCGGCCACCGCTGCGACATCGGCCGCATCGGTCGGATGCAGGCTGGCGCCGGTTTCGTCCGCCAGCCCGGCCAGCTTTGCGGTGTTCCGTGCTGCCAGCGCCACCGCATAGCCATTGCGGGCCAGCAGGCGTGCCAAGGATGCGGAAAGCCCGTCTCCGGCACCGATGATCAGGGCTTTCGGCATCACGCACCTCCCGCACCGAGGCTACCGCAGGATCGGCAGCACTGGCGATACGCGGCAGTTTGGGCAGCTCAAGGATGCAGGTTCAACGAAAAGGACGCTGCCCAGGCAATCATGCTTCAGCCAAGCGTCTCCAGCAGCTCGCAGAGCGTGGCGCAGCGCGGGGCGAGGTCGGGCCAGCGGATATGCTCCTCCGGCGCATGTGCCCCGGCGCCGGTGCAGCCGAGGCCATCGAGGGTCGGCACGCCCATGACCGCGGTGAAGTTGCCGTCCGAGCCGCCACCGCGATGCTGCTTCGGCAGCATATAGCCCTGGCGGCCGGCGATGGACCGCGCGGTTTCGAACAGCGCCAGCCCGGCCTCGGTTTCCGGGAAGGGCGGCCGGTTCAGCCCGCCTTGCAAGGTGATGCGGATGCCATCCACCTCCCCGCCCAGGGCGCGGATGGCGGCGATGACCTCCTCCGCCGCTGCCAGGCTCGGCGCGCGGAAGTCGATCCGGCAGCCGGCCTCGGGCGGGATGACATTGGGGCGGGTGCCGCCCCAGATCGGGGCGACATTGGTGGTGATCCCGCGTTCCAGGTCGGTCAGCGCATGCACCGCCAGCACCAGCCGGGACATGGCGACCACCGCGCTGCGGCCTTCCGACCAATTGCCGCCGGCATGGGCGCTGCGGCCCTCGATGCTGACGGTGAAACCGCCGGTGCCCTTGCGCCCGGTCACGCAGGCGCCTTGCGGGCCGCCGGCCGGCTCGGGGATGAGCACGGCGCAGGCGCCCTTGGCTGCCGCCTCGATCGGGGCGCGGCTGGTCGGGCTGCCGACCTCCTCGTCGGGCGTCAGCAGCAGGGTGATCGGCCGTTTCGTCCTGGTCCCCTGGCGCAGGATCTCGCGTACCGAGTGGAAGGCGAAGAAGCTGCCGGCCTTCATGTCGTAGATGCCGGGGCCATGGGCGCGGTCGCCCTCGACCCGCCAGGGCATGGATTTGCCGAGCGTCCCATGGTCCCAGACGGTATCCACATGGCCGGCGACGACCAGCGGCGCGCCCTCGCCCGGCGTGCGGGCGATCAGGGTATCGCCGAAGCCATCCCGGCCGGGCAGCCGCTCGATCGCCGCGCCCACCCCCGCCAGTTCCGCCTGGCAGCGGTCCAGCAGCGAATTCACTGCCTTGGCATCGGTGGTCGGCGTCTCATGCTCCACCCAGCCGCGCAGCTCGGCGAGGATGCGGTCGGAGGTACCGATATCGGTCTGGGGCATGCGCTGGGTCCTGCCTGGCTGGCTTTCACTGTGGCCATGGCGCGGCGCTTGTCCAGCCGGAGCCACGCCATTAGACCCAGGCAGCGGCACGGGAGCGGCAGGCTTATGTCGGACGGCGGGTATTTCGAGGATCGGGCGGTCGGGCTGCAAACCGGCTTCGGCAAGACCATCACGGCAGCCGGTATGATGCGGCTCGCCGGCACCGCAACCCGCCATCCCGATGCCCCATGCGCCAGGACCGCAGCCTTCGGCGTGCCGATCGTGCATGGGGCATCGGCGGACGAGGCCGATATCTCCCGCCGGTGCCGGCCTGCGGCGTGATGCATCCCGTGGTCATCACCGACCTGCGCGACCTGCCGCCGAGGCTGCGCGGCGCCACTGTCGCCCTGGGCAATATGGACGGGGTCCACCTGGGTCATCGCGCCGTCCTCGCCGCCGCGCATGCCGCCCGGCCTGAGGCGCCGCTGGCGGTGCTGACCTTCGAGCCGCACCCGCGCGAGCATTTCCGCCCCGAAGACCCGCCGTTCCGGCTGACCCCGCTGCCGGCGAAGGCGGCGGCGCTGGGCGAGCTGGGCGTCGCACTGGTCGTGGCACTGCCCTTCGACGCCGAGCTCGCCGCCATGCCGGCCGAGCGCTTCTTCCGCGACGTGCTGCAGGAGGGCCTGGGCGCGGTCCATCTGTCCTGCGGCCAGGATTTCGCCTTCGGCCATCGCCGCGGCGGCGACGCCGGCACGCTGACCCGGCTGGCCGAGGCGGCCGGCATCGGCCTGACGGTGGTGCCGCCGTTGACGGATATCCAGGGCCCGATTTCATCCACCCGCATCCGCCGCGCCTTGCAGGACGGCTATCCGGAACGTGCCGCCGCCATGCTGGGACGGCCCTGGGAAATCCGTGGCGAGGTGGTGCATGGCGACAAGCTCGGCCGGGTGCTGGGCTGGCCGACCGCCAACCTTTGGCTGGGCCGCCATCTGGAACCCGCCCGCGGGGTCTATGCGGTGACGGTGATGCTGCCGGATGGGCGGGAGGTGCAGGGTGTCTCGAACATCGGTCGCCGCCCGACCCTGGGCGGCGATCCGCAGACCCGGCTGGAGACCTATATCTTCGACTTCTCCGGCGATCTCTACGGCGCCGAGATCGGCATCCGGCTGCGCCACTTCCTGCGGGCCGATGCGAAATTCAACGGGCTCGAGGAACTCAAGGCGGCCATCGCCCAGGATGCGGAGGATGCCAAGGCGGCGCTCCGTTGGGGCCCCTAGCGGAACGATCCTAGCGAAGCGGCAAGGAATCCCTGCGAGGCTGGGCGACCAGCCAAAATCGCGGGGTTTCCATGCAGGTCAGCCACCCATGACGCCGAACCGCGGGCTCGCGCTGCTGCGCCGCCTCTTCGGCACCCATCTGGACGGCCAGGCGGCGTTGCTCGCCGAACTCCGCGCCTTGCGGGAAGTCGAGAGCGCCTCGGCCGCGAAGCTGGAGGCGATGCAGCTCGGGCTGTCCCGTCTGCAAGCCGTGCTGCAACACGGCCAGGCGCAGCGGCGCCAATTGGCCCAGGCCAGTATCGTCGCCGCCGATGGCCGCCATGCCGACCCGCTCTCGCTCACCCGCCACCATGCCCAGGTCTATAGCCAGAACGGCGAGGACGGGCTGATTGCCGAGATCTTCCGCCGCATCGGCCCGGGCGGCCGAACCTTCCTCGAGGTGGGCGTCGAATCCGGCGTGCAGAACAACACCCGCCTGCTGCTGGAACAGGGCTGGTGCGGCATCTGGGTGGAGGCCAGCCGTCGCCATGCCGAGGAGGCCGCCCGCCGCTTCGCCGAGCCGATCGCCGCCGGACGGCTGACCATCCTCTGCACCATGGCCGCGCCGGCCACCCTGGATGCGGTGCTGGACCGCGCCGGGGCGCCGGCGCGCTTCGATTTCCTGTCGCTCGACATCGATCAGCATACCTCGCATCTCTGGCGTGGGCTGCGGCGTCGGACGCGGGTGGCCTGCATCGAATACAATGCCTCGCTGCCGGCCAGCCTGGCGGCCGAGGTGCCTTTCGAAGCCGCCCGGAGCTGGGACGGCACCAGCTGGTTCGGCGCCTCCCTGAAGACCATGGAGATGATCGGCGCCGCCAAGGGATTGCATTTGGTCGGCTGCGAGCGGGTGGGCGCCAATGCCTTCTTTGTCGATGCGGCGGAGACCGCCGGGCGCTTCCGCGCGCCCTTCACGGCGGAGACACATTGGGAGCCGCCGCTCTATGCCTTGGTCGCCCAGACCGGCCATCCCCCAGCCCAGGCAGCGCGGCCCTGGCTCGGGGCACCGGCGGCCAAGGCCCGGCCGGCCGCCTGAAGCGCCCAAAGCTTGACCCTGGCCGGCCCCGGCCCGCATATGTCCGGCATGCTGCAGGCGGCCCAATTCGCGCGAATTACCGGCCCGGCCCTTCCCTAGGGGCCGGGATACGCCCGCGCGCCTTTCCCAATATTGCCCGCCACCAGCCGCCTCAAGGTACCCCCGGGCGCCTGGGCGCCGCCCCAAGAGCCAGATCCATGACAGACCAGCCGACCGCAACGACCGCCGCACCGCAGGACTACCGCGGCACCGTCTTCCTGCCGCAAACCCCCTTCCCCATGAAAGGCGACCTGCCGAAGCGGGAGCCGCAATGGCTGGAACGCTGGCAGCGGCTGGACCTCTGGACGCAGCTGCGCACCCGTTCCGCCGGCCGGCCGCCCTTCGTCCTGCATGACGGACCGCCCTATGCGAATGGCCCGCTGCACATCGGGCATGCGCTGAACAAGATCCTGAAGGACGTCATCAACCGCGCCGCCCAGATGTCGGGCTTCGACGCGGATTACGTCCCGGGCTGGGACTGCCACGGCCTGCCGATCGAATGGAAGGTCGAGGAGGAGTACCGCAACCCCAAGGGCAAGTACCAGGGCGGCCGCGGCAAGGATGCGGTGCCGGTGCTGGAATTCCGCGCCGAATGCCGGGCCTATGCCGCGCAATGGCTGGACGTGCAGCGGGAGGAGTTCATCCGCCTCGGCGTCGCCGGCGATTGGGCGCAGCGCTATGCGACCATGGACTTCCCCTCCGAGGCGCTGATCGCCGGCGAGATCGGCAAGTTCCTGATGAACGGCTCGCTCTACCGCGGGCTGCGGCCGGTGATGTGGAGCCCGGTCGAGAAGACCGCGCTGGCCGAGGCCGAGATCGAGTACCACGACCATGTCTCGCCGACCCTTTGGGCGCGGTTCCGGCTGGTGGCGGCGTCGCCCGATCTGCTCGGCGCCAGCGTGGTGATCTGGACCACCACGCCCTGGACCATCCCGGCCAACCGCGCCGTCGCCTATGGGCCGGAGATCGACTATGCGCTGGTGCATGTCGAGGGCATCGGCGAGGGCTCGTATCTCGTGCCGGGCGAGACCCTGCTGGTCGCGCTGCCGCTGCTGCCGCAGTTCGAGAAGGATGCGAAGCTCGGCGCGCATAGCATCAAGCGCGTCATCAAGGGCGCCGAGCAGGAGGGCGCGCAGGCGGCGCATCCGCTGCGCGGTGCCGGCTACGACTTCGACGTGCCGCTGCTGCCCGGCGATTTCGTCACCACGGAAGCCGGCACCGGCTTCGTCCACATCGCCCCCAGCCATGGCGAGGACGACTTCAACCTCGGCCGCGCCCACAACCTGCCGGTGCCGGAGACGGTGGCCGATGACGGCACCTTCACCCATTGGGCGCCGGGCTTCGAGGGGCTGCATGTCTTCAAGGCGCATGACGCCATCTACGCCGCCTGCGAGGCGGCCGGGACGCTG
>JAQGIA010000019.1 GCA_028291445.1 Belnapia sp. | reverse complement strand
CGGCCAGGATGCCCATGCCGGGACCACCCCGCCTTCCGCGCGGAAGGATGCGCTGGTCTGCGCGGCGCGGATCATCGACCTGGTGGACCGGATGATGCGGGCCCGCGGCGAGGATGGGCGTGGCACTGACGGCCAGCTCCACGTCGCTCCGAACAGCCGCAACGTGGAACCTGGCGAGTTGCGGTTCAGCGTCGAGTTCCGCCATCCCGATACCGCCGAGATCGAGCGGCTGGCGGCGCAATTCCCGCGCGAGGCCGGCTTCATCGCGCGGGACTGCGGCACGCCGCTGGCCCTGACCGAGCTGTTCCGGCTGCCGGCGCAGCCCTTCGATGCAGGCTGCGTGGATTTGGTGCGGCAGGCGGCGGCGCGGCTCGGGCTGCCGGCGCGGGAGATCGTCAGCGGGGCCGGGCATGATGCGGTCTATGTGGCGCGCAGCGTGCCGACGGCGATGATCTTCACGCCCTGCAAGGACGGCTTGAGCCACAACGAGGCGGAAAGCATCGAGCCGGGTGAGGCGGAGGCCGGGTGCCAGGTGCTGTTCGAGGCAGTGGTGGCGCGGGCGAACCGGGCGCTCTAGCCGCCCACCGCCTTCGCCACGACATAGGCGACGGCGGCCGCCAGCCCACCGATTCCCAGCGTCTGCGCCGCGCCGCGCAGCGCCGGCAGCCCGGTCGCCCGCGCCTTCAGCCAGCCGAAGCCGAACAGCGCCACTCCGGTCAAGCCGGCGGAGACCGCCAGGGCCGGGCCGGTCTCCGCCAGCAGGATATAGGGCGAGAGCGGGATCATCCCGCCCACCGCATAGGCGCCGCCGATGGTCGCCGCCGATCTGGCCGCTCGGCCGGGCGCCGGCTCGGCCAATTCCAGCTCGAAGCGCATCATGAAATCGACCCAGCGGCGGCGGTCGGCGGCGATCGCCTCGGTGGCCCGGGCCAGGGTCTCGCCGCGCAGCCCGTAGCGGTGGAGGATGGCCGAGACCTCCCATTTCTCCCGGGCGGGGTAATCCTTGGTTTCCTGTTCCTCGCGCACCCGCTCGGCGGTGAAATGCTGCGCATCGGTCCGTGCCGCGAGGTAGCCGCCGAGGCCCATGGCGACGCAGCCGGCGGCGATCTCGGCGAGGCCGGCGGTGACGATCAGCGGATTGGCGGCGACCGCGCCGGACAGCCCCGCGGCCAGGGCGAAGGGCACGGTCAGCCCATCCGCCATGCCGATGACCAGGTCGCGGATGGTTTCGGAGGCGGTGAAATGCTGCTCGCCCTCCGGCGGGCCGGGCGGCTGCGGCGGCAGGTCTTCGCGGTAGGGCGCGGGCGTGGCGGCGGCGACATCCATGGCGGCAGGCTAGCCCGCACGCCAGGCTGCCGCCAGCACTGCCAGGACCCCTTTGGGTTGCCCCCCCTTCGGGTTGCCCCGTGACGCCCTGCGCCCTATAGGGCGAGCACGTCCGGAGGATCACCGTTTTGGCCAGCGTCGAGCCCGATTCCCAGCCGCAAGCGAAGCCCAACCCCGCCTGGGCGGCCCAGGCCGCGATCCTGGCGCGACCGGCGACCGAGGAACGGCGGATGGCGGATGCCATCCGGGCGCTGGCGATCGATGCGGTGGAACAGGCGAAATCCGGCCATCCCGGCATGCCCATGGGCATGGCCGATGTGGCGACGGTGCTGTTCACCAAATTCCTGAAATTCGATGCCGCCGACCCGCGCTGGCCGGACCGCGACCGCTTCGTGCTCTCTGCCGGCCACGGCTCCATGCTGCTCTATGCGCTGCTGAACCTGACCGGCCATGCCGGGATGGGGATCGAGGAGCTGAAGCGCTTCCGCCAGCTCCATTCGCCGGCCGCCGGGCATCCGGAATACGGCGAGCATCCCGGGATCGAGACCACCACCGGGCCGCTCGGCCAGGGCCTCGCCAATGCGGTCGGCATGGCGCTGGCCGAACGGCTGCTGGCGGCACGCTTCGGCAAGTCGCTGGTCGACCACCGTACCTGGGTGATCGCCGGCGACGGCTGCATGCAGGAAGGCATCAGCCACGAGGCGGCCTCGCTGGCCGGGCATCTGCAGCTCGACAAGCTGACGGTGCTGTATGACGACAACAGCATCACCATCGACGGCGACACCAGCCTGTCCTTTACCGACGACACGCTGAAGCGTTTCTCGGCCTATGGCTGGGCGGTGCGGCGAGTGGATGGACACGACCCTGAGGCGGTGGCCGCGGCGCTCGCCTGGGCAACCCGGATCAACCGGCCGGTGCTGATCGCCTGCCGGACCATCATCGGCTTCTCCGCCCCGACCAAGGCGGGCACCGCCGGCAGCCATGGCAGCCCGCTGGGCGCGGCGGAAGCGGCGGCGGCAAAATCCGCGATGGGCTGGAACCATCCGCCCTTCGAGGTGCCGGACGGGCTGCGGGAACGCTGGGAGGCCGCCGGCAAGCGCGGCGGCGGTACCCGCCGCACCTGGCTGAAGCGCCTGGCCAAGCACCCGATGCAGGCGGATTTCGAGCGCGCCGTCGCCGGCAAGCTGCCGGAATCCTGGCATGAGCCGCTGGCCGCGCTGCGCGCCCGGACCGCCGAGGACAAGCCGAAGATCGCCAGCCGCATCGCCAGCCAGCGGGCGCTGGAGGCCCTGGTCCCGGCGGTGCCGGAGATGGTGGGCGGCTCGGCCGACCTGACCGGCTCGAACAATACCAACGTGAAGGGCATCCCCAGCGTCGTCCGCGGCAATTTCGCCGGACGCTACATCCATTGGGGCGTCCGCGAGCACGGCATGGCGGCGGCCATGAACGGCATGGCGCTGCATGGCGGCATCATCCCCTATTCCGGCACCTTCCTGGTCTTCGCCGACTACATGCGGCCGGCGATCCGCCTGGCCGCGCTGATGCGCCAGCGCGTCATCCATGTGCTGACGCATGACAGCATCGGCCTCGGCGAGGACGGCCCGACCCACCAGCCGGTCGAGACCCTGGCCGGTCTCCGCTGCATCCCCAACCTGGCGGTCTTCCGCCCGGGCGATGCGATGGAGACGGCGGAATGCTGGGAACTCGCGGTGAAGCGGGCGGATGGGCCGAGCGTGCTCGCCCTGTCGCGGCAGAACCTCACGCCCTTCCGCAGCGACAGCGGCGAGAACCGCTGCGCCCGCGGCGGCTATGTGGCCGAGGAAGCCTCCGGCCCCCGGCGCGCAACCTTGATCGCCACCGGCTCGGAAGTGCCCTTGGCGCTGGTTGCCCGCGCGGCGCTGGAGGCCGATGGTATCGCCACCGCCGTCGTTTCGCTGCCATGCTGGGAACTCTTCGCCGCGCAGGACGCCTCCTACCGGGACCAGGTGCTGGGCGATGCGCTCCGCGTCGGGGTGGAGGCGGCGGTCGGCTTCGGCTGGGAGCGCTGGTTGGGGGCGGAGGGGATCTTCATCGGGATGGGCGGCTTCGGCGCCTC
>JAQGIA010000003.1 GCA_028291445.1 Belnapia sp. | reverse complement strand
TGGGCGCATAAGCCGTCAGGGCCGGCGTCGCCACCCCGGCCCCGGCCGAGAGCGAGCGCCGCAGCGCCGCGATCAGCAGCCCGCGCACCGCGGCCTCGTCGCGGACGCGCAGTTCGGTCTTCATCGGGTGGACATTCACGTCCACCGCCTCGGGCGGGATTTCGAGGAAAAGCGCGGCCACCGGATGCCGCCCCATGGCGATCAGGTCCCGATAGGCGACGCGCAGCGCGGTGCGCAGCAACTGGTCCCGCACCGGGCGGCGATTGACCACCAGATGCTGCTCGGTGCCGGTCGCCCGCGTATAGGCCGGCTGGGCGGCAAGGCCGGACAACACCAGCTCGCCGCCATCGGCGACCACAGGCAAGGCGGCGGCGGCGAAATCGGCGCCGAGCAGGTCGGCGATCCGGCCATCGCGGCTGGCCGGCGCCAGGTTCAGCACCTCCCGCCCGTCCTGCGTCACCCGGAAGCCGACCTCCGGCCAAGCCAGGGCCAGGCGGCGAACGGCCTCGACGGCATGGTCGGCCTCGGCGCGCGGGGATTTCAGGAATTTGCGGCGGGCGGGAACGGCATAGAATAGGTCGCGCACCTCGATCCGGGTGCCGGGCGCGCCGGAAGCCGGTACCACCAGCCCCTTGCGGCCGCCTTCGACCACCAGCGCATGGGCATCGCCGTCATGCGGCCGGGTGGTGATCGACAGCCGGGCGACCGCCCCGATGCTGGGCAGCGCCTCGCCGCGAAAGCCCAGGGTGGCGATGCGGAACAGCATGGCCTCCTCGGGCAGCTTGGAGGTGGCATGGCGGTCGACCGCCAGTTCGAGGTCGGCCGGCCCCATGCCGGTGCCGTCATCCTCCACCACCACGCGGCCGATACCGCCTTCCTCCAGGGTCACGCCGATGCGGGTGGCGCCGGCATCGAGCGCATTCTCCACCAGCTCCTTCACCACGGCGGCCGGGCGCTCCACCACCTCGCCGGCGGCGATGCGATTGGCGGTGGTCTCGGGCAGGAGGCGGATGACCATCAACGCAGGCTCGGTGCCGGGGCGTAGTCGCTGTCCCGCGCCTGGGCGGCGGCGATCATCTCCGGGAAGAAGCGCCGCAGATTGGGAAAAGGCGCGGCAGCCTCTTCCGGCGCAACGCCGCTGGACCCCGTGCCCAGGGGGAGGAAGACCTCGGTCGGCAGCCGTCCGCGGCAAGGCGCCACCAGGAAATTCTCCACCATGAACTGGGCCAGGGGGCCGAGGAATTCGTGCAACAGGTCGCGGTCATACAGCCCATGCCGGGCACCGGCGCAACAGGTCTCGAGGTAGTTCAGCAGCAGGGTCGTCAGCCCGAGATGCGACTCCGGCGCGGCAGCCGTGGTTTCGGCATAGCGCCCCTCGGCAACCGCCAGGCGCAGGCTGTGAATCGCTTCCCGCAGGGTCTTGTCGAGGAACTGCTTTTCATAGGCCTCCAGCGTCTTGCGTCGCCGCTCGCTGCGTTCCTTCGAAAGATAGAGAGTAAGGCCGAGCACCAGGCTGAGTGCGGCTCCGACCGGTGCCACCTGGGTCCGCAGATCGAAGCCGGCAGCGGTCGCCAGGGCCATGAGCGCCAGCACCCAAATTGCGGCGGCCAAGCCCAAGCCAACCGGATTCTGGGCCATCAGCCGCTGGAAGGCCGCCATGTTCATCCGAGCAGCCGCAGGCCAGGGTCAGCAGGGCAGGCGCGGTCGGGGATCCTTCCCCATGGGAATGGGCGGTAGCATCGGACCCATGGCAACCTCCTTGGTTCCGGTCGGGCGATGTTGCGAAGGTAGGGCGCCGCCAGGGCGATTGCCAGAGGAGCGATTGCCAGAGGAGCGGTTGCCAGGGGAGCGGTTGCCCACCCGGCACGCTGTTGCTCAAACCGGGTCGAGCTGGCCGGTTGCCAAGGCCTGGGCCCAATCCGCCCGGCCCGCGGCCAGCGCGTCGGCGGCGGCGGCATTCCAATCATAGGGAATGGCGAAGAACTCGACGGCCCAGCCGGCCGGGCCAGGCTCCACCACGGCATAGCGGGCATGCGGCGTCCCGGCGAAGACGACATGCGGATAAGGCTCGATATCCGTGTAGCCGGGCTGCCCGACACTGCCGGGATTGACCACCAGCCGGCCGTCCGGCAGCCGCACCATCCGGGCCAGATGCGAATGACCGCAGAGCACCAGGCTGGCACCGGGGGTGGGGCCGATCCGTGCTGCGGCCTCGGCCGCGGTGGCGGGGCGCAGGTGCTGCGGCCCGGCGACCACCTCCAGCGCATAGGTCAGGTCATCGGCCGGGGTCCCGTGGCAGGCGAACACATCCGCCGCCGGGCGCAGCACCGGCGGCAGACCGGCGAGCCAAGCCCGATGCGCCGCGGTCAGCCGGGCCGCGGTGAAGGCGTCGGACGGGATCATGGTTTCAATCGGCCGGTCCAGTAGCTGGCGGTCGTGGTTCCCGCGCAGCGTGGGCCAGCCAAGCGCCATGAGCCGGTCCGCAACTTCCGCCGGCTGCAACGGCCCGGACAGGCAGTCGCCGAGGTTCACCACCAGATCGGCGCCGCGCCGGGGCAGATCGGCGAGCACCGCCTCCAGCGCGCGGAGATTGCCATGGATATCGGCCAGGACGGCAATTCGGGTCACACCGCGGGCCGCCATCCCAGATCCTCCATGAACCGCAGCAGGTAGCCATCCGGGTCCTGCACCAACAGCTGCCGGCAGCCGACCGCCTCGGCGCCGACCCGGTACCAGACCTCATGTGCCGGCTCGAACAGCGGCCAGCCGCGCGCTTCGAGCGCCGCCAGGATCGGCGCCAGCGCGGCGACCTTGATCTGGAAGTTGATGCCGCGGCCGAGCGGGCGCTCCAGCGGCCCGGTTTCCCAATGGCCGTTGCGGCGGTCCAGCATCACCTGGGCGCCCTCCGGCCGTTCAAGATAGGCGAAGCCATTCTCGGGCCGCTCGTAGGCAATGCGGAAACCCAACGGACCGCACCAGAAATCGAGGCTGGCGGCGATATTCTCCACCGCGAGCTCCGGCACGAGGGAAGCGAAGCCACCGATGGGGCGACCGTCAGCCACCAGCTTGCAACCGGCCGATGGCGCCCAGCAGCCCCATGGTCGAACTGTCCTGTGCCGAAGTAGCCCCACCCTCCAGCGCCCGCAGGATCGGTCCCGTGAGCTGCTTGCCCAATTCCACGCCCCATTGATCGAAGGCGTTGATGCCCCAGAGGATTCCGAGGCAGGCCACCTTGTTCTCATAGAGTGCGACGAGCTGGCCTAGGGTGAAGGCATCCAGCCGCGGCAACAGCAGCGTGGTGGTCGGCCGGTCGCCGGGGAAGACGCGATGCGGCAGCAGGCGGGCAATCTCGGCTTCGGGGGCGCCGGCGGCCTGCATCTCGGCGCGGACCTCGCCAGGGGTCTTGCCGCGCATCAGCGCCGCCGACTGGGCCAGGCCATTGGCCAGCAGCTTGCGATGGCTGTCGGCATGAGGGTGGTCGGGATTGGCGACCAGGATGATATCGGCCGGGACCGGCGTGGTGCCCTGGTGGAGCAGCTGCATGAAGCTGTGCTGGGCATTGGTCCCCGGTTCGCCGAAAACCACCGGGCCGGTGCGATGGGCGACCGGCGCCCCATCCAGCGTCACCTGCTTGCCGAGGCTTTCCATCTCCACCTGCTGGAGATGCGCCGGCAGCCGGGCCAGCCGCTCGTCGTAGGGCAGCACCGCCCGGGCGCCGAGGCCGAGGCCATCGACATGCCAAACCTCGGCCAGCGCCATCAGCACCGGCAGATTGGCTTCGAGCGGCGCCGCCAGGAAATGCCGGTCCATCGCCCGCGCCCCGGCCAGCAGCCTGGCGAAGGCATCCCACCCCAGCGAGACCGCCAGCGACAGGCCGATGGCCGACCACAACGAAAACCGCCCGCCGACCCAGTCCCGGAAGGGGAAGACGCGGTCCGGGGCGATGCCGAAGGCCCGCGTCGCTTCCAGGTTGGTGGAAAGCGCCGCGAGGTGCCCGCCGACCTGCGCCTCCCCCAAGGCTTCGGCCAGCCAGCCGCGCACCAGGCCGGCATTGGTCATGGTCTCCTGCGTGGTGAAGGTCTTGGAAGCGACCAGCACCAGGGTACGGCGTGGGTCGAGCCCCGGCCGGATGGCCTCCCAGGCATGCGCATCGACATTGCCGAGGTAATGCGCGCGGAGCGGCGACCCCGGCGTCCAGAGGGCACGCGCCACCATGGCCGGGCCGAGGTCGGAGCCGCCGATGCCGATGTTCAGCACATCGGTGAAGCCTTCCCCGGTGGCACCCCGCAGGCGGCCATCGCCGATGGCGGCGGCGAATTCCCGCATGCGGGCCAGCACGGCATGCACCTCGGCCGAGGCATCCTCGTCACCCACCCGGAAGCCGGCATCGGCTGGGGCGCGCAGCGCCATATGCAGGGCGGCGCGGCCTTCCGTGACGTTCACCGACGCGCCGGCCGCCATGGCGTCGCGCCGCCCGGTCAGGTCCCGGGCCTCGGCGAGGTCGAGCAGCGCGGCCAGCACGGGCTTGGTCAGGGCGGTTTTCGACAGGTCCAGCAGCAGCCCGTCCGCCGCCCAGGAGAATTGGGCGAAGCGGTCGGGATCGGCGGCGAACAGCGGCCGGATGGCCGTGGCAGGCTGACCATCCGGCCGCTCGGCCCGGGCCAGCCGCATAACGGCCGCCCAGGCAGCGCTCTCATCCTGTGGCATCCTCGGCCCTCCCGTTCCGGGCCGGAACGGCTTCACAGCCCGGCTGGTTGCCCGGCAATGATTACGGAGAGATCGCCCGGTGCCAAGACGCGGGCCGCGACCTGGGCCAGCTTGTCCCGGCTCAGCGCCTGCAACCGGGCCGGACGATCGGCCAGCCACTCCCTGGGCCGGTTGTTCTGCCGTAGGGTCAGCAGCGTGCCGGCGACACGACGGCTGTCGGTGAAAGCAAGCGGCATGGAGCCGGTGAGGAAGGCGACCGCATCGGCCAATTCCTCGGCGGTCGGACCGGCCTCCGCCATGCGGGACCATTCCTCGCGGGTGACGGCCAGGGTCTCGGCGACCCGGGCATTCTCGGTCGCGACGCTGCCGACGATGACGCCGCGGCGGAACAGCAGGTCGAGCCCGGCGCCGATGCCATAGGCGAGGCCGCGCTGCTCCCGCACCGCCTGCATGAGGCGCGAGGTGAAGCCGCCCCCGGCCAGGATGCGCAGCATGACTTGGCAGGCTTCCCAATCCGGATCGGTCGCCGGCAAGCCTTCCTGGCCGAAGACCACGGCGGATTGCGGCGAGGCGACCGGCAGCACCTGCTGGCCGAAATGCCGGAAGGCAGGCAGCGCCGGGGCGGCGGGCGGGGCTCCGGCCGGCAGCCCGGCAAACAATGGCGGCAGGATCGCTCGCAGCTGGTCCGCGGTGATCGCGCCGCTGACGGCGACCAGCAGGCCGTCACGCCGCAATTGGCGATCCAGGGCGGCGCGGATCGCCGTGGCGGGCAGGCTGGCCAGGGTTTCCGCCGTGCCGCCACTGGGCCGGCCGGCCGAATGGCCTGGGAAGGCGGCGGCCCAGAAGGCCCGGCCGGCCTGGCCGCGCGGCGTCTCCAACGCGCGGCGGGCACCGGCGACGGCCCGGGCGCGGACCCGTTCCACCGCATCGGCGTCCAGCCGTGGCTCGACCATTGCCAGCCGGGCCAGGCGCAGGGCCTCGGGCAGTGCATCGGTCAGGCTGCGGAAGCTGCCTTCGAAGCTGTCGCGGTCGGCGGAAAAATTGAGGCTGATCGCCTCGTTACGCAGCGCATCGGCGAAATCCGTGGCGCGCAGCGGGCCGGCGCCTTCGGTCAGCAGGGCGGCGGCCATCGAGGCGGCACCTTCCTGGCCCTCGGGGTCCAGCGCGGCGCCTCCCATCCAGGCCCAGGCGATGGAAACCACCGGGACGGACTGGTCCTCGACCAGCCAGGCGCTGATGCCGTCGGCCTCGATCGCCTGGATGGGCAGCGAGAAGCCAGCCGTGGCGCCGCTCATGCCGGCGCACCCGGCAGCAGCCAGCCGGTGGTGCCGATGGGTGCCCCGAGCACGGCCCTGGCCGCCTCGGTCACCTGCTGGCGCGTCACCGCGCGCAGGTAGCGTGGCCAGAACTCCACCGTCTCCAGCGGCAGGCCGATGCCGAGCACGCCGCCGAGCATCCGGGGCGCGGCGCCGATGCCGTCCAGCGAGAGCAGCGCGCCGGCGGTGAGTTGGCGAATGGACCGGGCGCATTCCAGTTCGGTCGGCCCGTCGTCCAGCAGGCTGGCGACCGCGGCATCGACCGCCGCTTCCAACTGCTCCGGCGTGACGCCGGGCCGGCAGGTGGCGGATAGGCTGAAGGTGCCGACCCCCACCGTCTCGCTGTCGTAGGAGGCGCTGGCGCTGGTGGCGAGGCCGGGTTCCACCAGCGCCCGGTGCAGCCGGCTGCCCGGGCCGCTGCCGAACAGATGCGCCAGCAATTCGAGCGGCCAGGCATGTCGGGTCTCGCCATAGGTCAGGCTGGGGGCCATGGCGGCGCGCATGAAATTCGCCTCCCGCACCGCCGGATCATGCTGGATGAAACGCGGCTGGCCGGCGGTGGCGGCGGGCGGGGCACGGTCGCGCAGGGTGGCGGCACGGGCCGGGACGACGCCGTAGAATTCCTCGGCCAGAGCCTTCACCTGGGCTTCCCGCGCATCGCCGGTGACGACCAGCACGGCGTTGGACGGGGCATAGCGGCGATCGTAGAATTCGCGGAGGTCGGCCAGGGTGATGGCCCTGATCTCATCTTCCCAGCCGATGATCGGCCGGCCGCGCCAATGCTGCGGTCCCCACATGGCGGCCTCGAAGCCTTCCCAGAAGCGGGCGCGCGGGTTGCTGCCGGTGCGCTGGCCGCGCTCCTCGAGCACTACGGCGCGTTCCGGGTCCACCGTGGCGTCCGGCAGCAGGGGGAAGGCGAAGCGGTCCGCTTCCATCCGCATCACCAACGGCAGGCGGGAGGCCTCGACGGTCTGGTGATAGGCAGTCAGGTCACGCGAGGTGAAGGCATTGTCCTGGCCGCCTTCGCGGGCGACGGCCAGCGACAGCGCGCCGGGGGCCAGGTTGCGGCTGCCCTTGAACATCATGTGCTCGAGGAAATGGGCGGTGCCGGACTTGCCGGCCGGGTCCTCGCCGGCGCCGGCCGCGTAGAACAGGTAGTGCGAAACCACCGGGACCCGGCGGCTTTCGGCCAGCACCACCCGCAGCCCGTTCGGCAGGGTCCAGCTCGTCGCGCCGAACAGCGGCCGGTCCAGCGGCTTGTCCGGCGGGGCGATGATGGCCGGGGCGGCAGGGCCCACCTGGG
>JAQGIA010000683.1 GCA_028291445.1 Belnapia sp. | reverse complement strand
GGCCATGACCAGGGCCGCGATCAGCGGCGTCGCCAGGCCTGCAACGGCGCAGGGTACCGCCACGGCATTATAGGCCAGGCTGAAGCCGATATTCTGCCGCGCCAAGTGCTGCGAACGGCGCGACAAGATGATCGCATCCGGCAAGGCGGCAAGCCCGGCATGATCCTGCAACACCAGGTCGGCGGCGCTCTGCGCCAGATCCGTGGCGCCCGCGGGGCTGGCGGAGACATGCGCCACGGCCAGCGCGCCGGCATCGTTCAGCCCGTCCCCTACCATCAGGACGCGGCGGCCGGAGGCCGCCAGATCCGCGATGCGCGCGGCCTTCCCGGCCGGCGTCGCGCCGGCCTGCCAGGATTCGATCCCGGCTGAACCGGCCGCAGCGGCGACCGAGGCTTCGGCATCGCCCGACAGCAGTTCGACGGACAGGCCAAGACGGCGCAAGGCAGCAACCGCCGCCGCGGCCTCGGGCCGCATACGGTCGGCAAAGCGAAAGCCGACCGGCTCGGCATTGGGGGCTGCGCGATACCACAGCATGGTGCCGTCGGTGGCGCCCCGCGGCACGCCGCAGAACCGCGCGCTGCCGAGCCGCGCCAGGCCGCGCTCCAGGCCGAGCCCGGGATATTCGATGACCCCAGCCAGCGCCGGCGCCTCCGGGCAGGCATCGACCAGCGCGTGCGCCAGCGGGTGCCGGCTGGCACGGGCCATCCCCGCCGCCTGCCGCAGGGCTGCCGATCGGCCCACGGCATCCTCAGCCCGCAGCAGCAGCCGTCCTTCGGTGAGGGTGCCGGTCTTGTCCAGCACCACGTGATCGGCGCTGGCCAGGCGCTCCAGCGCGGTGGGTGAGGTCACCAGCACGCCACGGCGGAACAGCGCGCCGACCGCGACGGCCTGCACCGCCGGTACCGCGATGGCCAGGCCGCAAGGGCAGGTGATGATCAGCGCCGCGACCGCCGGCACCAGCGCCTCCTGCCAAGGCAGCCCGGCATACCGCCACCAGCCGAGGAAGGTCGCCAGCGCGATGCCATGGGCGACCGGCACATAGAATCGCGCCCCGCGATCGGCGAGCGAGACGAAGCGGCCCCGCGCCAGCGCCCCCCGCTCCAGCAGCCGCGCCATGGTGGCGACCGAGCCATCCCGATCGGCCAGGGTCACGCACAGGACGAAGGCGGCGCCCATGTTGATGGCACCGGCCGGCAGCGGCCGGCCGGCGATGCATTCGCGCGGCACGGCCTCGCCGGTGGTGGCCGCGGTGTCCAGCAGCGTCGCGGTCTCAGCGATGCCATCGAGGCGGAGGCGCTCGCCGGCGGCGATCAGCAACCGGTCGCCGGGCTCGACGGCGGCGACGGTGACGGCGCTGGCGGTCCCATCCGCCGCCAGTCGCGTCACCGTGCCGGATTGCAGGGCGAGCAGTTCGGCCACCGCCTGGCCGGCGCGCCGTCGCGCCGCGCGCTCGATGACCCGCCCCGCCAGCAGCAGGGCCAGCAGCGCGGTGGCGCCGTCGAACCAGGTATAACGGCCGTTGCGCAACGCCTCCGACAGGCTCATCGCGGTGGTGGCGAGCACGCCGACCGATACCGCCACATCCATGTTGACCCGGCCGGCACGCAGCGCGGCCAGGGCCGAGCGGTAGAAGGGCAGCCCGGCATAGGCCACCACCGGCAGGGCGACCAGTGCCGCCAGCCAGTGCAGCAGCGCCCGGGTCTGCTCGCCCATGTCGCCGCCGGCCCAGACCGCGACGGAGGCCAGCATCACGTTCATCGACCCGAAGGCGGCGACGCCCAGCGCCCGGATCAAGGCCCGGCCCTCCGCGTCGTCGCTGGCACTGAGGCAGGCGGGCGACCAGGGCGCGGCATGGAAGCCCAGGCGCGCCAGCAACGCCACCAGCGCATTGGCCCGCCCGGGACCGCCGCGCCAGATGATGGTGAGGCGCCGCGCCGTGAGGCTGGCGCGGGCATGCATCACATCCGGCTCCGCCGCCAGGGTCTGCTCGACCAGCCAGATGCAGGCGCCGCAGGTCAGGCCGCTCAGCAGGAGTTCCAGGGTATGCTCGGTGCCATCCGCATTGCCACGGACCAGCGGCGTGACATCACCCGGCGGCGCGGCGACCGGACGCAAGCCGCCGGTGGCGGAGGCCGTGTCCCGCCGGCGATAGAAGGCATTGAGACCGAGCCCGGCGATCAGCGCGGCGGCGCCCTCGCAGCCGGTGCAGCAGAAGGCGGCGCCTGGCTCGACCGGGGCGCCGCAATGCGCGCAGGCCAGCCGGCTGGCCTCGGGCAGGGCGGCGGTGACGCGGCCCAGCGCCGTCATGGCAGCAGGATCCGGCGCTGCGCCTCGAAGCGGGCACCATCGGGCGCCGCCAAGGTCAGCCGCGCCTCCCATTGGCCGCGGCGGATGCCGGCCAGCGGCGCCGACCAGCGGCCGGGCCCAAGCGGCAGCCAGTCGAGCGGCACCGCATCGCGCTCGGCCGGGCGCTGCAGCAGGCCGGTCAGCGTCGCCGCCACCGGCTGGCCATCCCGGTCGTGCAGCCCGACCAGCAGCGCCGCACCCTCCACGGCGACCTCGGCCGACCAGCCCAGCGCATCCTGCCGCGCCGCCGCCGCCAGCACGCGGTCATAGCCGCGACCGCGTTCATAAGGCCGGCTGATGGCGACGCCGCTGGAGGTCCGGATCGCCGCCAGGATCAGCCCGCCGTTGACGGCCAGGACCAGCAGCATGCCACCGACAAAGACCCAGGGGATCCAGCGGGAGCGCTGCCCGGTCATGCGCCCGGCCCCAGGAACACGCTGGTCTCGTGCACCGCGACATGGCCGGCGGCATCGAGCAGGCGGAAGGTCACCGGGCTGGAGGCGGCCAGGCCGAGGCCCGCCGGCACGGTGACGAAGACCCGCCATTGGGTGATGCCATCGGGCCGGGTCGCCAGCAGCGGTCGGCCGGCGGCATCCGGCGGCGGCGCATCGGCGACGGTGACGCGCAGCCCCGCCGGGCCATCCACGGCCAGCGCCAGGGACGGCGTCCCATGCCCGCGGTTCGCAAGTTTAAGGGTATAGGCGTTGCGCAGCGCGCCATCCGACAACCGGACGAACAGCGGCGCCCGGTCGCGCAGCGCGGCCAGCGTCACCGTCGCGCGCATCGTCCAGGCACCGGCCATCACCAGTGCCACGGCGCAGAGCGCGCCGGCATACAGCAGGCTGCGCGGGCGCATCAGGCGCAGCGGCGTACGCGCCGCCATGCCGGCCGGCACCCGGCTGGCGCCGGCTCGCATCGTGACGACGGCGGCGGCACTGGCCCCGAGGTTGTTGATGCTCTCGAAGGCCACCAGCCCCTGCGGCCGGCCGAGCCGCCGCATGATGTCGTCGCAGGCATCGACGCAGAGGCCGCAGCCGATGCATTCCATCTGCTGGCCGTCGCGGATGTCGACGCCGGTGGGACAGACATGGACGCAGGCAAGGCAGTCCACGCAATCGCCGGCGACGGATGATTTCGCCTTGCCGCGCGGCTCGCCCCGCCAAGTGCGGTAGGCGACGACCAGCGATTCCTCGTCGAGCATCGCGGCCTGGAAGCGCGGCCAGGGGCACATGTAGGTGCAGACCTGCTCCCGGGCGATGCCGGCCAGCAGATAGGTGGTGCCGGTGAACAGCGCGAAGAAACCATAGACGCCGGCGCCGGCCTGGCCGGTGAGCAACTCGCGCGCCACGGTCGGCGCATCGTTGAAATACATCACCCAGGCGCCGCCGGTGGCGGCCGCGATCAGCAGCCAGGCGGCATGGGTCAGCGCCTTGCGGCGGAGCTTCCTGCCGCTCCAGGGCGCCGCATCGAGCCGCATGCGTTCGTTGCGGTCGCCCTGGATGCGGCGCTCGACCCAGAGGAACAGGTCGGTCCAGACGGTCTGCGGGCAGGCGAAGCCGCACCAGACCCGGCCGAACAGCGCAGAGGCGAAGAACAGCGCCAGCGCACCCATGATGAGCAGGCCGGTGAGGTAGTAGACCTCCTGCGGCCAGATCTCGATCCAGAAGAAGAACAGCCGCGCGTTGCGCATGTCCACCAGCACCGCCTGATCCGGCACGCCGGCCCCCCGGTCCCAGCGCAACCAGGGGATCAGGTAGTAGAGCCCGAGGCAGAGCATCAGGACGGCCCATTTCAATTGCCGCACCCGGCCCGTCACCGCCTTCGGATAGACCTTCAGGCGATCGGCATAGAGCGCGGGCGGCGCGATGGGCTGGACCAGGCTCACGTCACTCGGCCTCCCCACCACCCAGCGCATGCACATAGACCGTCAGCATGTTGATGACCGCGGGGTCGAGCCGCGCACCCCAGGCCGGCATCACCCCGCCCCGCCCCTCGCCGATGCTCCGCAGCACCGCCGCCCGATCGCCGCCATAGAGCCAGATGGCGTCGTCGAGCCGCGGCGCGCCCAGTTCACGATTGCCCTCGCCGCGCGCACCATGGCAGGCGGTGCAGTTCTCCGCGAAGAGTTCGGCGCCGCGCCCGCCGGCCGGCGTCTCGGTGGCGTTCCCGGCCAGCGCCAGGACATGGTCCGCCAACTCCTCGACCTGCGGCCTGGTCAGCAGCCCATCGGCCAGGAAGCGCGGCATCGCCACGCCGCGCGCCGCGGCATCCTCGCCATTGCGCACCCCATGGCCGATGGTCGTGTGGATGGCGGCATGGCTGCCACCCCAGAGCCAGTCGTCGTCGGCGAGGCTGGGGAAGCCGCCGGCGGCACCCTGCCCGCCGGCGCCGTGGCAGCCGGAGCAATTCGCGGCGAAGGCAGCGCGGCCACCGGCGAGGGCATAGCCCCGCAGCGCTGGATCGGCCGCGATGGCTTCCGGTGTGGCCGCCCGCAGCCGGGCCAGCATCGGCGCCTGCGCCGCGTTGGCATGTTCCATTTCGACGGGGAAGGCGCCGCGCGCCGTCCAGCCCAGCAGCCCGGTGGCGCCCCGGATCGGCAGTGCCGGGTACAGCACCATCCACAGCAGCGCGAAGGCGATGCAGCAGTAGAAGACATAGAGCCACCATCGCGGCAGCGGCGTATTCAGTTCGGTCAGCCCATCCCATTCATGGCCGGTGGTGTCCTGGCCGGAGACGGCATCCTTCGCGGTCTTGGGCGGCATGGCTGCGCTGTCCTTCAGGCCGGGTCGCGCGGGGGCGCGCTGGAGGGGTCTCGGGGAGCCTCGGGACGATCGTCGAGCAGCGGAATCAGGCCGGCGCGCTCGAAGTCGCGCTTGCGCGACGGCCGCATCACCAGCCAGAGCATCGCCAGGAAGACCAGCAGGAAGCACACCACCCACAGCGCCTTCAGGGTGGGGTAGAGCGCGACGAGCATGTCCATCGGACCCAACCCCTCACTGCTGCCGAAGCTGTTCGGGCGTGACGTCGCGGAAATCCACCAAGGTGCCGAGCATCTGGAGATAGGCGACCAGCGCGTCCATCTCGGTCACCACGCGGGGATTGCCGTCGAAGACGCCCTGCCTCGCGCGGGCATAGCGTTGCTGGAAGGCGACGGCATCCGCGTCGGGACCGGCCTGGGTGGCCAGATCCGCCACGGCATTGCCGACCATCTCGTCGGTATAGGGCACGCCGACGCGGCGCTGCGCGACAAGGCGCTGCGCGATGTCATGCGCATCGAGCGGCCGGTCCAGGAAGCTGTAGGGCGGCATCACGCTTTCCGGCACCAGCGCGCGCGGGCTGCGCAGGTGCGCCGCGTGCCAATCATCCGAATAGCGGCCGCCGACCCGGGCGAGATCGGGCCCGGTCCGCTTCGAGCCCCATTGGAAGGGGTGGTCGTAGAGGCTCTCGGCCGCCAGGCTATAATGGCCATAGCGCTCCAGCTCGTCGCGGAAAGGGCGGATCATCTGGCTGTGGCAGAGGTAGCAGCCCTCGCGCACGTAGATCTCGCGTCCCATCAGCTCCAGCGGCGTATAGGGCCGGATGCCGCCGACCCGTTCGATGGTGGTTTCCATGGCGAACAGCGGGATGATCTGCACCAGCCCGCCGATCGAGATGGTGATGAGGGTGAGCACGCCCATCAGCAGCACGTTGCGCTCGATGATGCCGTGGTCGCGCAGGAAGCGGAACATGCGGGTCGCCCTTCTCAACGGATCGGCAAGAGGCTGGGGCCGGCGGCATAGGGCAGGACCTCGCGCGGCTCGCGGACCGCGACATCGCCACGGATGGTGCGCCAGACGTTGTAGGCCATCATCAGCGCGCCGCTGAGGTAAAGCACCCCGCCCAGCATGCGGATGACGTAATAGGGGTGCATCGCGGCGACGGACTCGGCGAAGCTGTATTGCAGGAAGCCGAGTTCGTCGGTGGCGCGCCACATCAGCCCCTGCATGATGCCGGAGACCCACATCGCGGTGATGTAGAGGACGATGCCCATCGTGGCGATCCAGAAGTGCCAGGACATCAGCCGCGCCGAATACATGTCGGTCCGGCCCCAGAGCCGCGGGATCAACCAGTACAGCGCGCCGAAGGTGATGAAGCCGACCCAGCCCATAGCGCCGGAATGGACATGGCCGATGGTCCAGTCGGTGTAGTGCGACAGGCCGTTGACGGCCTTGATCGACATCACCGGCCCCTCGAAGGTGCTCATGCCGTAGAAGCCGACGGCGGCGACCGAGAAGCGCAGCCCCGGGTCGGTGCGCAGCTTGTCCCAGGCGCCCGAGAGCGTCATCAGCCCGTTGATCATGCCGCCCCAGGAGGGCATCCACAGCATGATGCTGAACGCCATCCCCAGCGTCTGCGCCCAATCCGGCAGCGCGGTGTAGTGCAGGTGGTGCGGCCCGGCCCAGATATAGAGGAAGATCAGCGCCCAGAAATGCACGATCGACAGCCGGTAGGAATAGACCGGCCGCCCCGCCTGCTTCGGGATGAAGT
>JAQGIA010000657.1 GCA_028291445.1 Belnapia sp. | reverse complement strand
CCTCGACCCGCCGGGCGAAGCGGGCCAGCACGGCGGCCGGCGGGGCGCGGTGCAGCGCCGCGGTGCCGCCGAGGTCGAGCACCGCCTCGTCGATCGAGAGCGGCTGCACCAGCGGGGTGAGGTCCTGCATCATCGCCCGGATGCGGCGGCCGGCGGCGACGTATTTCGCGATGTCCGGCTTGATGACCACCGCGTCGGGGCAGAGCTTCAGCGCCTTGAACATCGGCATGGCGCTGCGCACGCCGCGGGTGCGGGCGATGTAGCAGCAGGCCGCGACCACGCCGCGCCGGCCGCCGCCGACGATGACCGGCTGGGCCAGGAGTTCGGGCCGGTCGCGCTTCTCGACGCTGGCATAGAAGGCGTCGCAATCGACATGGGCGACGGCGAGGGTGAACAGCTCGGGATGGCGGAGGATGCGGCGGGAACCGCAGGCGGGGCAGGCGGCGCGGAACTCGGTGGCTTCTTGGAAGCAGTCGCGGCAGAGCGCGGGCACCTATTCCCCGTCCCACAGCCGGGCGGCGCCGAGCACCCCGGAACTGTCGCCATGGGCCGCCCGCAGCAGCGGCGTCGTCACCGTGTCGCTGAAGACGAAATCGCGCCAGCGCCGCGGCACGTCCTTATAGAGATGCGCCAGGTTGGACAGGCCGCCACCGAGGATGATGCAATCCGGGTCGAGGATGTTCACCACATGCGCCAGCGCCCGGGCCAGTTGGTCGGCATGGCGGGCCAGGGCGGCGGCGGCAGGGGCATCCCCAGCGGCGGCCCGGCCGGGCAGCGGGCCGGCATCCCGTGCGCCGGGGCCATCCGCCGCCGCGGCCAGGGCGGGGCCGCAGAGGAAGGTCTCGATGCAGCCCTGCCGGCCGCACCAGCAGGCGGGGCCGGGGTATTCGCCGGCGGTCATCCAGGGCAGCGGATTGTGGCCCCATTCGCCGGCGATGCGGTTGCGGCCTTCGAGGATGCGGCCGCCGGAGACGATGCCGGCGCCGACCCCGGTGCCGAGGATGACGGCGAAGACGGTGTGGAACCCGGCCCCGGCGCCGTCCGCCGCCTCGCTCATCGCCAGGCAATTGGCGTCGTTGCTGATCCGGACGGGGCGGCCCAGCCGGGCCGCTATGTCCCGGTCCAGCCGGCCGCCGTTCAGCCAGGTTGAATTGGCGCCGCGGACCAGGCCGGTGGCGGGCGAGAGGCTGCCGGGAATGCCGAGCCCGAGGCTGCCGTGGGCGCCGAGTTCCACCTCGGCGGCCTCGACCAGCCCGCCGATCAGCCCGATGACGCCGGCATAATGGGTCGGTGTCGGGGCGCGCCGACGCAGCCGCACGGTGCCAGCCGCATCGAGCGCCACGATCTCCGTCTTGGTGCCGCCGAGGTCGATGCCGAGCCGTATCGCCATGCCCTTCAATTGCGGGATGGCCGGGGTTGCCGCAAGCGGTGTCGGGGCGGGTCCCGCTTGTCTGGTGCGCCCTTGTCTGGCCCGCTTGTCTGGCGCAGGCGGCCGTGCCATATCCCCCGCCGTCGCCGCCGGGCTCCCTCGGCGCGGCAAATACGCACGCGGCGCGCCCTTCCAGACGGCAGGGTCCGGTCCCGGATTATCCGGGCAGGCACCGCGGAGGCTCAACCGGACTGACAGGAAGGCTATTCCCATGGCGATGCCACAGGTTTCCATGCGTCTGCTGCTCGAAGCGGGCGTCCACTTCGGCCACCATACCCGCCGCTGGAATCCGCGGATGGCGCCGTATATCTTCGGCATCCGCAACCAGGTCCACATCCTGGATCTCCAGCAGACCGTCCCGATGCTGGACCGGGCGCTGAAGGCGGTGCGCGACGTGGTCGCCGCCGGCGGCCGCGTGCTGTTCGTCGGCACCAAGAAGGCGGCGGCCGAATATGTGGCGGAAAGCTCCGCCCGCTGCGGCCAGTACTACGTGAACCATCGTTGGCTCGGCGGCATGCTGACCAACTGGAAGACCATCACGGGCAGCATCAAGCGCCTGAAGCAGATGGATGACCAACTCGGCGGCAACATCACCGGTCTCACCAAGAAAGAGATCCTGATGCTGACCCGCGAGAAGGAGAAGCTCGAACGCGCGCTCGGCGGCATCAAGGAGATGGGCGGCCTGCCCGACATCATCTTCGTGATCGACGTGGTGAAGGAGAAGCTGGCGATCGAGGAGGCCAACAAGCTTGGCATCCCGGTCATCGCCGTGGTCGACAGCAACGCCGATCCGATGGGCGTCGCCTTCCCGATCCCCGGCAATGATGACGCGATCCGCGCCATCAACCTCTATTGCGACCTGATCGCCGGCGCCGTCATCGACGGCATCTCGGCCGGGTTGCAGGCCTCGGGCGTTGACATGGGCTCGGTCGAGGAGCTGCCCGAGGACGAGGCGCTGATCGCCGCCGCCGAGGATGCCACCCCGGAGGAGTTCATCGCCGCCGCCGCCGAGGAGGCCCCGGCCGCAGCGGCCCCGGCTGAGGCAGCCTCGACCGAGGCAACCCCGACCGAGGCGGTGCCCGCCGACGAGCCGGAAGCGGCCCCGGCCCCGGCACAGGCCTGAGCCACGCCGCCGCCTCGCAAGGGGCGGCGGTCGCGATGCCTTGGACGAGATGGGTGGCCCGATGGCCGCCAGCATATGGAGGATTGATCCATGGCCGAGATTACTGCCCTGCTGGTGCGTGACCTGCGCGACAAGACCGGCGCCGGCATGATGGACTGCAAGAAGGCCCTGGTTGAGTCGGGCGGCGACATGGAAGCCGCGATCGACTGGCTGCGGACGAAGGGCCTGTCGGCCGCCGCGAAGAAGTCCGGCCGCCTCGCGTCCGAGGGACTGGTCGGCGTGGCCAGCGGCCCGAACGTGGCCGCCATGGTCGAGGTCAATGCCGAGACCGATTTCGTCGCCCGCAACGAGCAGTTCCAGAACTTCGTCGCCGAAGTCGCCGGGCTGGCCCTGTCGGTCGGCGATGATGTCGAGCACCTGAAGGGGGCGATCTATCCGGGCACCCGGCATAGCGTGGCCGAGGAACTGACCCGGCTGATCGCCACCATCGGCGAGAACATGACCATCCGCCGGGCCAAGCGCATCACCGTCGGCTCGGGCGTGGTGGCGACTTATACCCATAACGCGATCAAGCCGGGCCTCGGCAAGATCGGCGTGCTGGTCGGCCTGGAAGGCACGTCGGAGATCGATGCGCTGGAGCAGCTCGGCCGGCAGATCGGCATGCATGTGGCGGCGACCCGGCCGGAGGCGCTCGACGCTTCCGCGGTCGATCCTTCCGCGCTCGAGCGCGAGAAGGCGGTGCTGACCGAGCAGGCCCGTGCTTCCGGCAAGCCGGACGCCATCATCGAGAAGATGGTCGAGGGCCGTATCCGCAAGTACTACGAGGAAGTGGTGCTGCTGGAGCAGGTCTGGGTCCATGACGGCGAAAGCCGGGTGAAGGC